>NZ_BMQN01000005.1 GCF_014648135.1 Deinococcus sedimenti
GCCGCTTGCGGCCGAGACGCACGACCCCGCTCGTTTCACCTCGTCTTGCTTCACTCCCGACGGTCAATTGACCGCCGTGAGGAATGACAAATCAAGACACCCCCGTGCCCATAGCACTGCGGAACCACCCCACTCCATGCCGAACTGGGTCGTGAAACGCAGCCGCGCCAATGATACTCGGACCGCAGGGTCCCGGAAAAGTCGGTCAGCGCGGGGGTTTTTTCTATACCACCACCGTCACTCACGAGTGACGTGCACAGACCGCGCCGCTTCTCGGCGCGACATGCGGGAGTAGCTCAGCTGGTAGAGCACTACCTTGCCAAGGTAGATGTCGCGAGTTCGAATCTCGTCTCCCGCTCCACATTCACCCCCCACCTCGAAAGAAGTGGGGGCTTTTTTATTGCCTGCACTCGAAAGGGCCGCCCTCGTTGATCTGGAGGGCGGCCTGTTTTCTCTTGCTGGATTTACTTGATTTCCACTTCCAGCGGATCAAAGGAAACGTGCGGGTACTGCGGTTCCATGCCCTTCAGGGTGTTCAGCAGAATTCGCGTCATCCTTTCAAAGACGCTCTTGCGGCGGTCTGCGGCACAATAGAGGGATGTTCGAGTTCGATATTCAGCACCGGGATGGCCGGGCGCGCATCGCGCAGTTTCACACGCCGCGCGGCACCGTCACAACCCCAATGTTCATGCCAGTTGGTACGCAAGGCACCGTGAAGGGCATCAGCCCGCAGGAACTGACTGACATCGGGTCACAGATGATCCTCGGCAATACCTATCACCTCATGCTCCGCCCAGGGGAAGCTCTGGTGGCTGCACATGGCGGGCTCCCGGGCTTCACCGCCTATCCTGGCCCCTTCCTGACCGATTCTGGAGGTTTCCAAGTCATGAGTCTGGGGCACATGCGCAAGATCACCGAGGAAGGCGTGATATTCAAGAGCCACTTGGACGGCAGCCTGGTGAACCTCACGCCTGAGCGGAGCATTCAGGTGCAGGAGGCGCTGGGGGCGGACGTCATCATGGCATTCGATGAGTGCCCGCCGTATCCGACCGAGCGGGAGTACATCCTGCGTAGCCTGGAACGGACCGAGCGCTGGCTGGCGCGTTGCCTGACAGTGAAATCAAAACCCGAGCAGGCGCTGTTCGCGATCGTGCAGGGGGGCGTGCATGAGGATCTGCGGCAGCGCAGCCTTGACCTGACCCTGCCCTATGAGACTCCCGGTTTCGCCCTGGGTGGGCTCGCCGTCGGCGAGCCGAAAGAAGAGATGTACCCGGCGGTGGCCTTCACTGCCGAGCGTCTGCCCGAGAATAAGCCCCGGTACCTGATGGGTGTCGGTCACCCAGAGGATCTGGTGGCGGGCGTGGCCCTCGGTGTCGATATGTTCGACTGCGTCTATCCGACCCGAACGGGCCGCTTCGGCTACGCCCTGACCGATCAGGGACGCCTGAACATGAATTCCAGTGCTCCACGGACATCCATGGAGCCGCTGGACTCGGCATGCGATTGTTACGCCTGTCGGCACTACACGCGGGCCTACCTCGCGCACCTGATCAGAGCTGAGGAGATGCTGGGGCCGCGCATGCTGTCCCTGCACAATCTACGTTACCTCCACCGTCTGATGGAGCGGGCGCGGGCGGCTATCGCAGAAGGGCATTACTTCTCCTGGGCGGCCTCCTGGGCTGCGAGCTATTTCCATCAGGGGGTGCCAGAGTGGTTCCAGCTGGCACTGGACCTTGGATCATCCGGGCATGCCGAAAACGTCAATCCTCGTGTTGATGACGAATAAAAATCAAGGCACGCGACCTTTTCACAACCTTCATGCTCCAGTCAGATAGCGGTCATGTGCGATGAAATCGGCCTTTTAGGCCATTCTCAGGGTTGACCCGGTCTCTTTCATGCCTGTATCATCCGCCTGATCTGACACTTCTGAACCGACAGGCAAAGAATGTCAGGTTGCGCGAAGGACCACAGGAACGGCGAACAGCTCTGGGAGAGGAAACCCGGCAACTCGCCCCACCGTCACCTTCAGAGCCGAGAACGTGCTCCGCCGCGCGACGACCTTTTGGGGGTTCATATGAAGAAAAGCCTGCTCATTCTCACCGCCGCGCTGTCCTTCGGCGTCGCCGCCGCTCAGACGGCGCCCGCCGCACCCCAGGTGCCCGCGCTGACCGACGTTCCCGCCGGTCACTGGGCCAAGGACGCCATCGACCTGCTCGTCAGCCGTGGCATCCTCCTCGGCTACCCCGATGGTACCTTCCGTGGCACGCAGAACCTCACCCGCTACGAAGCGGCCGTGATCATCGCCCGCCTCCTTGACCAGATCAAGACCGGCGAAGTGACCACCACCACCTTCGACGAGGAAACCCTGACCGCGCTGCAGAACGCGATCCAGGAACTCGCCGCCGACCTCGCCGCCCTCGGCGTGCGCGTCAGCGATCTCGAAGAGAACGCCGTCAGCCGCGACGACTTCGCCCGCCTCGAAGAGCGCGTCGAGATGCTCGCCGCCGCCAGCGGCGACGCCGAAGCCCTCGCCGGCCTCACCAGCCAGATCGAAGACCTGACCGCCCGCGCCGACGACTACGACACCCTGCGTGCCGACGTCGACGACAACGCCAGCCAGATCGCCGCCCTGAACGACCTGACCGTCCTCCTGAACCAGGACATCCTGAACCTCCAGGACCGCGTCAGCGCCGTCGAAGCCGCCCAGGCCGACCTCGTCGGCCGCGCCGACTTCGACGCCCTCGCCGGCCGCGTGACCACCGTCGAAACCAAGGTCACCAGCCTCGACAACCGCGTCACCCAGCTGGAGAAGTACGCCTTCAGCATCTCCCCCAGCCTCACCGCCACCTACTATGTGGCCCGCGCCAACCGTAACATGGATCTGGACCGCCTGATCCCCGGCACCGTCTTCAGCACGGGTACTGACGGTAACGCGACCACGGTCGACACCGCTGTCGACTACGCTGACCTGACCAACAGCCGCGTGGCAATCCGTCCTGTTGTTCCGAACGGTGTGACCCCCCCGACCCCCAGCGCCGAAGGCTTCTACGGATTCAGCAACGTCACCTACCGTAAGGACGTGGACGGGTACATTCTCGACGCGAACGGCGTTCGCATCATTACCCCCGACGGCAAGGCCATCCTGAAGGCCGATGGTACGTCCGTCGGTGGTGCCCCCGCAGTGCTTGCTGGTGGTCCTGCCGCCGTCGAAGGTCAGACGAACCTTAACTTCTCCATCACCTTCGGCAACAGCGGCAAGTTCGACACCGCTCGTAGCGACGTCAGTGGCGCCTACGTTCCTGGACCCGGTGGCCTGAACGTCAACAGTGTTGACGTGAGCTTCGGCATCCGCGCTGGCCTGCCCACTGCTGACAGCCGTTACCCCGACGTCGTGCAGGACGGCACCACCTACCGCCCCTTGTTCTTCTACTTCAACCAGGCCACCACGAAGTTCACCGTCGGCAACGCGCCCGTTACCGTGACCTTCGGCAAGGCTCTGAAGTTCAAGTTTGCCGACTACATCGGTGACAACGACGCTGTGGGCCGCGGCGACGGTTATATCGTCAACGTGGACGGCAGCACCCTGCCCGTGATCGGCGCCTTCAAGCCCATGATCACTGGCGTGTACGGCAGCCGTGGCGGCGCCAATGGTGACAACCTGTACTACCGCGGCGTTCGCGCCGAGATCACCCCCATCGGCACCCTGAAAGCTGGCCTGAACTACATGCAGGAAGGTGTGGACACCCTGGGTCGCGGCACTAACACCGGCACTGCCCCTAGCGACGTGACGGCCTTCGGCGCCGACCTGCACGGCACTGTGGCCGGCTGGCAGCTCGACAGCGAGTACGCAACCAGCCGTATCGCTCCCAGCCGCCTCCCGGGCGCTACGGCCGGCGCCGTGGAAACTCAGAGTGCCTTCTACGCCCAGACCAGCGGGACCCTGGGCCCAGTCAAGGTTTACACCCTGAACTACCGTACTGTCAGCGCCGGTTACGACGCTGTCGCGGGCGTGATGGAAGCCGATCCCACCGCTACCAACAGCACGGCCCCCTTTGAAGCGGGCCGCACCGGCTTCGGCGTGAAAGCTAAGGCGGATATCCTGGGTCTGATCAACCTAGGCGGGTACGTTGATAACAGCGTCAACTTTGGCAAGAGCC
The DNA here is from genome assembly GCF_014648135.1 of Deinococcus sedimenti. Classification (NCBI taxonomy): domain Bacteria; kingdom Thermotogati; phylum Deinococcota; class Deinococci; order Deinococcales; family Deinococcaceae; genus Deinococcus; species Deinococcus sedimenti. Next base: position 4,158 of record NZ_BMQN01000005.1, read on the forward strand.
CCGTGAACACCGCCGGCGAGGCCAGCGCGATCGTTGACCGTGGCGTGGCTGCCAAGGTCAGCCTGTTCAACCTGGTAACCGTTCGTGGCGGGTACTACGAGTACCTGACGGGTATTCAGGCGCCTGTTGCGGCGGCTTTCCAGGGTAAGTTGGGTGTCCGCACGGCTGTCCGCGCTGACCTGGGCCTGCCCCTGGGCTTCAGCTTCGGCGCCTTCTACCGCAACGTGTCCACCGACGGCCGCCTGCGTGCCAACAGTGACGCTGGTCTGTTCGGCAACAGCGTCGCGTACAACAGCAACGAGTTCGGCCTGAGCACCAGCGAAATGGATTCCGGTACCTGCGGCACCGCCACCACCAGCGTCTGCTACAGCGAGTACGGCTTCGAAGCCAAGCACAACGGCAAGGACGCCGCCGCACTGGTCAATGGCCTTGACCTGACCCTGGGCTACGCTTCCCGCTACCGCGCGGCCACCAATGGCTACACCAACCAGGTCGTGTACGGCAGCGCCGCGTACGACACCAAACTGGGTGTCGCCGCCATCAAGCTGAACGCAGGCTTCAACACGAGCACCTATGCGGACAGCGAGCGTAACAGCACGGCCACCCTGGCCAACACCACCTCCTTCAATGGGAGCGTGGACGTCAAGACCGACGCCCTGAATACTGTCTTTAAGCCCAGCTTCGAAGCATATGTCAAGGCATACAACAAGAGCTACGACTACGGCACCGCCACTGGCGCTGCGGCTGACTTCACTGCGAGCGACGTGCTGTACCGTGTGGGCGTCAAGCTGAACGAGTTCCTGCTCCCCAACACCAAGCTGGCCGTGTACTACGCTGGTTACCAGGGCACGAACCGCGCCTACGCTCCCTACGTGGCTGCCTTCAACGCCGACGGCAGCGCCAAGGCTGGTACCGCTGGCGCGTTCATCGACCAGTACAACGGCAACCGCACCGTCAGCCAGGACCTGCTGTATGTGGAAGGCAACTACTACGACCTCAGCTTCGGCTACGGCTACGGCAACCTGCGCCTGCGTGAGAGCAACGGCGCGGCAGTCGCCGGTGCGGCGGATGCCCGCGGCAACGTCTTCAAGATCAGTTACAAGGTCAAGTTCTAAACCTAATCTGATGAATAAAATCCCCGCTCCGTGCGGGGGTTTTTCTTTTGATGTTGTGCGAGCAGGTGTGCGTTCCTGGAGTAGCAAATCGGTAGAATCGCTACATGATTGCTGTGTTTGGTCACCTGAACCCCGATACCGATGCCATCACGGCCGCGCTGGTGTACGCGCGGCTCCTGACCCGCCAGGGCGTCGAAGCCACCGCGTACCGTCTGGGCGACCTGAACTTCGAGACGGCCTTCGTCCTGCAGGAAGCTGGAGTGGGCGCTCCGGCGTTGCTGCCTGAACTGCCCGCCGGGGCGCCCGTGGCCCTCGTGGATCACAACGAGAGCGCCCAGTCCACTCCGAACCTTGCGGAGCTGAACGTCACGCGGGTCGTGGACCACCACAAGCTGGGCGACCTGACGACCTCGCAGCCGCCCTACCTGCGCTTCGAGCCGGTGGGCTGCACGGGGACGATCCTGCTGAAACTGCACCGCGAGGCGGGCCTGCCGGTTGAGGCGCTGGACGCCCGGTTGATGCTCAGCGCGATCCTGAGTGACACGCTGCACTTCCGCAGCCCGACCACCACCCAGGAGGACCGCGACGCAGTGGCGTTCCTGGCGCCCGCGGCGGGCATCGAGGACGTCGAGGCGTACGCGCTGGCGATGTTCGCTGCGAAGAGCGACCTGGGGGACACCCCGGCGGACACGCTGCTGCGCATGGACTACAAGGTGTTCCCGTTCGGGGACGTGGTCGCGCCGCACAGCTGGGGCATCGGCGTGATCGAGACCACCAATCCCGGCTACGTGTTCGGGCGTCAGGCGGAACTGCTCGCCGCGATGGATCAGGCCAAGGCGCAGGACGGCTTGAGCGGCGTGCTGCTGAGCGTCGTGGACATCCTGAACGAGACGAACCGCACGCTGGTCCTGAGCGCTACCGAGGAGAAGGTGCTGCGCGAGGCCTTCGGCGCCGACGTGGACGGTCGGGTGGCAGACCTGGGCGGCCGGATCAGCCGCAAGAAGCAGATCGTGCCGACCCTGGAAGGGTACTTCGCGCCGCTGAGCTGAACCCCGCCGACCTGATGGCCCGCTTCCCGCACAGGGGGCGGGCCTCTGGCGTTCCGTCGTCCTATGCTGGGCGGATGACTGATTCTGGTGACCTCTCTGGTGACTTGGCGTGGGTGTTCGCGCGGCAGCGCTTCGGGATGCACCCCGGCCTGGGGCGGGTGGAGGCCCTGCTGTCGCGGCTGGGTGACCCGCAGCGGGCGTTCCGGACGGTGCTGGTGGGCGGCACGAACGGCAAGGGGTCCACGGCGGCGTCCCTGGCGGCCATGCTGCGCGCCGGGGGTGTGCGTACGGGCCTGTTCACCAGCCCGCACCTGACGCGCTTCACCGAGCGGTTTGTGGTGGACGGCACGGAACTCCCGGAGGCGGAGGTCACGGCGGCCCTCGCGGAGCTGCGGCCGCACGCGGAGGAGGTGGGCGCGTCGTTCTTCGAGGTGATCACGGCGCTGGGCGCCGAGCTGTTCCGCGGGGCGGGCGTGGAGGTCGCCGTGATGGAGGTCGGGCTGGGCGGTCGGCTGGACGCCACGAACGCCCTCGATCCGGTCCTGAGCGTCCTGACGAACGTGGGCCTGGATCACACCGAGGTGCTGGGCGATACCCGCGAGGCGATCGCGCGGGAGAAGGCGGGCATCCTGCGCGCGGGGCGTCCGGCGGTGACGGGCGTGGCGGCGGACCTCCGGCTCATCCTGCGTGCCGAGGGCGCGGACCTGTGGGCGCTGGGCGAGGAGGCGCACCTGAGCGTGCAGGGGCGCGGCTGGGACGGCTCGGACGTCACGGTGGGCAGCCCGGCGGGCACGGTCACGCTGCGTACGCCGCTGCTGGGCGCGCACGGCGCGGCGAACGCGGGACTGGCGGCGCTGGCCGCCCTGCGCCTGGGCCTGAGTCCCGAGGCGGTGCAGGCGGGCGCGCAGGCGACGCAGTGGCCGGGTCGTTTGGAGGTCATCCCCTGGCGGGGCACGCGAGTGCTGCTGGACGGCGCGCACAACCCGGACGGCGCGCAGGCGGTCGCGGCGGCCCTGCAGAGCCTGGGCGTGGACCGCCTGCCGCTGGTGTTCGGCGCGGCGGGCGACAAGGACCTCGCGGGGGTCGCGGCGGCCCTGCGGCCCCTGGCGTCCGAGGTGATCCTCACGCGGGCCGCGCTGAGTCCCCGCGCAGCGGACCCGGCTGGTCTGGCCCACCTCTTCCCGGAGGTGCCGCTGACCGTTACGGACAGCCCCCAGGCGGCGCTGGCGGCCCTGGGGGACCGGCGTGCTCCGCAGGCGCTGGTGTGCGGCAGCCTGTACCTGCTGGGTGAGGTCCGCCCCCTGCTGCTGGGTCAGGCGGCCGAGGACCGCGAGCGCTGGCAGTGACCCCCTGCGTGCCTCCGCCAGATGGCGGATCGGCCCGCTCGGAGCGCTACCCTGAGAGGTGATGACCACCTTCGATGAACTGAGCCGCCGCCTGGGTCAGGTGAGCGATCTGGGCGCCGCCGCGAGCCTGCTGTCCTGGGAGCAGGAGACCTTCATGCCGCCCGAGGCGGCCCGCGTGCGCGGCCTGCAACTCGCGACCCTGGCGGGCCTCTCGCACGAGCTGTTCACCGCTCCCGAGACCGGCGCTCTGCTGGACTGCGCGCAGCCCGACGGCGACACGCAGGCGGCGATCGTGCGGGTCGCGCGGCGCGACTACGCGAAGGCCACGCGCCTCCCCACATCGTTCGTGGAGGACCGTACCCGCGCGCAGAACGAGGCGCACCACGCCTGGATTCACGCCCGCCAGCACAGCGACTTCGCCGGTTTTGCGCCGTACCTGGAACGCATGATGGACCTCGCGCGCCGTCAGGCCGACCTGATGGGCTTCGACGAGCACCCCTACGACGCCCTGATCGACGACTACGAGCCCGGCATGCGCGCCGCGCAGGTCAGGGCGGTATTCGCGGACCTGCGGGACCGCACGCTGCCGCTGCTGGAGCGGATCCGCGCCGCCGGGGACGCCGCCGACTACCGCGTCCTGACCCGCCCGTTCCCCGCCGAGGCGCAGAAGGCCTTCGCGTGGCGCGTGGCGGGCGAGGCGTTCGGCCTGAATGGCGACTTCGCCCGGCAGGACGAGAGTGCGCACCCGTTCCAGTCGAACTTCAGCCGCAGCGACATCCGCATCACGACCCGCGTCGAGGAGTACTGGCCTGCGTGCCTGTTCGGCACGTGGCACGAGGCCGGGCACGCCATGTACGAGCGCGGCGTGCACGAACGGTGGGAGCGCACCCCGGTGTCTGCCGGGGCGAGCCTGGGCGTGCACGAGAGCCAGTCGCGGATGTTCGAGAACCTGCTGGGCCGCAGCCTGCCGTTCTGGCAGCGCTACTTCCCGCAGCTGCAGGAGGCCGCGCCGCAGGTCACGGCGGGCCTGGACGCGGCGGCGCTGTACCGCGCGGTGAACCGAGTGAACCCCAGCCTGATCCGCGTGGAGGCGGACGAGGTCACGTACAACTTCCACATCATGCTGCGCTTCGAGCTGGAACTCGCGCTGCTGGAGGGCTCTCTGAGTGTCCGCGACCTGCCCGAGGCGTGGAACGCGAAGATGCAGGCGTACCTGGGCCTCACGCCGCCGGACGACGCGTCGGGCGTGCTGCAGGACATCCACTGGTCGGCGGGATTGATCGGGTACTTCCCGACGTACACGCTGGGGAACCTCCTGAGCGTGCAGCTGCTGGAGGCCGCCCGCCAGGACGCCGGGGTCGCGGCGGGCATCGACCGCGCCGAGTACGGCCCACTGCGCGCGTGGCTGGTCGAGCAGGTGCACCAGCACGGCCGCAGCCTGACGCCCGCCGAGCTGACCGTGCAGGCCACCGGCCGGCCCCTGAATGCCGACCCGTACGTGGCGTACCTGACGCGCAAGTACGGCGAGATCTACAACCTGAACTGAAGGGAAAAGAGGGCGCCCCGACCAGTCAACGGTCGGGGCGCCCTCTGCGGTGCTGGCGCTGCAGTGCTGGCTTACACGGCCTGGCGGCGCTGGGCGTTCGTGACGAGGTACGCGCGGGCGGAGTTCAGCCACGTCTGCGCGAGGTCGCTGTGGGGGTGCTGGCGTTCACGCAGCGCCTGGACGCTGAGGTTCAGCTGGCGTTCGACGCGGCGGACGGCGCCCAGGCCGCCCTCGTTCTCGACCTCAATCAGGGTGTTCAGGAGGGTGGTGGGGTGGGCGTAGCCGACGCGGATGCTTTCAGCGATGGTGTCCAGGGCGCGCATGGGGGGACTCCTTCCCGCCCACGGTGGGCGGCGAGGCGAGCAGGGTGAAATTCTGCTGTGGGCGAATCCTTCTTGTGATTACGATCTTAGCAGAGGGGATCGTGAAGGGCAAGAAGGGTTAATCCTTATTCTGTCTTGACCGTAGCGGGGGGTGGTGTTACACTCCAACCAAGGCTCCCGTATTCTGCCCACAGGCAAACCCTGGGGCAGCCGGACGGAACCCCAGGCGGCACGCGCCCCCCAGCCCCCAGCGGGCCGGTCCAGGCGTGAGGCCACGCCGCAGCCGAGGAGGTGAAACATGAAACTGCACGAAAGACTCCGCGAACTGCGCAGCGAACGCGGGCTGCGGCTCAAGGACGTCGCCGAGACCGCCGGGATCAGCGTCCCGTACCTCAGCGACCTCGAGCGCGGCCGCACCAACCCCAGCCTGGAAACCCTCCAGACCCTGGCCGGCGCGTACGCCATCACCGTTCACGACCTGCTCGAAGGGGTCGAGTTCTACGGTGCGTCCACCGAGGGCGCGCTGCCCAAGGGCCTCGCCGACCTGGTCGCCGATCCCACCCTGGGCCCGCAGATCACGCCTGACTGGGTCCGTACCCTGTCCCGCATCGAACTGCGCGGCAAACGTCCCCGCGACAAGGGCGACTGGTACGAGATCTACCTGCACCTCAAACGCATCCTGAACTGACGTTCAGTGCCAATAAACCCCCACCTGCACGGGTGGGGGCTTCTTGTGGTCCAGTCAGCTTGTGATCCGGTCAGGCCGCCTGCGGTTCCAGTGGAACTTCAGTCGGGCTGACCGTGCGGCTCAGCAGCAGCGTGCCCGCGCCCCAGGTGCCGCCTACCACCGCCAGCGCGAACGCCAGTGGCGGCAGACTCAGGCTGGCGGCCACGGCGCTCAGGCCCACCATGGCCCCCACCGCGTCCGGGACGGGCAGTCCCGCCCGATACGCCAGCGCGCGGCCCGCGTCGTACGCGCTGACGCTCAGGCCGACCGCGATCAGCAGCACCGCCAGCGCCGCCGCCAGCAGCGCCGGGCCCAGCAGGCCCGCCAGCGCCAGTCCACCCGCTGGGCCCAGCAGCGCCGCCAGGGACAGCACGCCCAGCGCCAGCGTCCGAACCGGCGCGTGCCGCTGCCGCCGCGCGAGCATCGGCGCCAGACCCGACACGAACAGCAGCAGCAGCGCCCCACCCGTCAGACCCACGAACACCTGCGGCCACGCCGCGCCGCCCAGCCAGCCCAGCACGGGGCGGAACGCGGCGGCCGTCACGGCTCCCAGCCCGCTCGGCGCCGGAATCTCGCGGGCGGCACTGTCACCGGGCGCCTGCCCCAGCAGCGCCGTGACGGACCCGCCCACCTGCGCGCCGGTCTCGCGGCGGATGTCGCCCAGCAGGGTCACGACCTGACCCTCCACGCGCGCGTCGGGGGCGAGCAGGACGTTCCCGCCCGCCGCGAGCACGTTGCCCTGCACGGTCCCGCGCACCACCACGTCCCGCCCGAAACTGACGGTGCCGTGCGTGACCACCCCGTACAGCGCCGGGAGGGTCAGCGCCGCGCTGAGCGCGAAGGCCAGCCCCCCGAAGCGCTGCGTGGCCGGCGCGGGCCGCCACGTCACGGCGGCGCTCGTCAACAGCAGCAGCAGCAGGCCCACCCCGGCCAGTGGCGACACCTGCGCCAGCAGCGTCTGCAGCACCAGCGCGCCCGCCGCAAGGTTCGGCCACGCGGTCGACACGGCCAGCGCCGTCAGCGCCACCAGCAGGGACACCACCATGATCAGCGGCGCCGGGTTGCGGGGACGGTTCCCGATCAGCGCCGCCGCCGCGGCCGGTGCCGGTGAGAGCACCTCCGCCGGGGTGAGCCGCACCTGCTGCGCCACGGCCGCCGCCACGCTGCCCGGCATCGCGGGAACCGGCGCCCCCAGCGTGCGGTCCAGGCGCAGGTCCTGCACGACGCTGGCCGCCACTGAACGTGGCAGCGGCGGAGCGGCCAGATGAGCCCCCAGCGAGACCTCCCGCACGGTTGCGGCCGCCACGCTCCGGGGCAGGGGTGGCCGGTCCTGCTGGAGATCACGGTGGAGGCGCACGTCCTGAACGACGGACGCGGCCACACTGCGCGGCAGGGCCGGCAGAGCACCCAGTCGGGCGGTCAGGGCCACCTCCGTGGCGACGTGGGCGGCCACCGTATGGGGCAGGGGAGGGGTGGCCAGCCGGACGGAAAGCCTGATGTCGCTCGCCACGTCGGCCGCCACGCTGCGTGGCGGGACCGGCGTGGTCCGCAGCAGGGCCGACACGCGGGCCAGTCGCTGCCGCTGCGCCTGTACCGCGGCCTGTGGGAAGCCCTGCAGCCGCTCGGCTTCGGCGGGGGTCAGGTCACCGTCCGCCTCGCGGTGCAGCAGCTCCAGCCACGCCCGTCCATCCCCCGATTGAAGAGTCTCCACGCCCATACGGTCCTTCTACGTTCAACCTTCGCCAGAAGTTCCCGCGCCCCCGGACCGGGCCACGTAATCGCCGCTCTTCCCGCCGGACTTCCCGAGCAGGCGCACCCCGGTCACCTCAATGGCCTTGCTGGCCGCCTTGAGCATGTCGTACACGTTCAGCGCCGCGACCGTCACCGCCGTCAGGGCCTCCATCTCAACCCCCGTCGGGGCAGTCGTGCGGACCCGCGCCCACACGTACACGCCCGCGTCCTCCAGCGTCACGCGCACCTCCGCGCCCGACACCGGAATCGGGTGACACAGCGTGATCAGGTCCGACGTGCGCTTGCAGCCCGACAGACCGGCCAGCCGGGCCACGGTCAGCGGATCACCCTTCGGGTTGGTCCCTGCCTCCAGGGCCGAGCGCGCCTCCGGCGGCAGGCGCACCCAGGCTTCCGCCGTCGCCTCACGTGCCGTGGCGACCTTCCCGGAGACGTCCACCATGCGCGGCAGCCCGTCCCGGAAATGCGTCAACTCCGCCACGTCAGTCCCCTGGGCCACCTCAGTCCGCTGTGTCACCTCAGTCCTCTGGGAGCTTTAGGTCCGCCAGCGACGCGAACGGATTCTGCTTGGCATGCAACGAGCCCGACGGGGTGCCCAGCTCATCGTCGATCTCCTCGACCGGCACCTGCGCCATGTGCTCGCACGGCCCCTCGTTCAGATCGTGCCCGCACACCTGACACAGCCCCTTGCAGGCCTCGTCGTGCAGCACACTCAGCGGCGCGTTCAGCAGCGTCGTCTCCGCCAGGTACGCACTCAGGTCCAGGTCCGGATCGCCGAACACCAGCACCTCCTCACCCGACTCCGCCTCCTCCAGGTACGGCTGTTCCGCCGACGGCTCGTAGCGCATCAGGGTGCCCAGCTGCACCTCCATGGGCACTTCCACGTCCCGCAGGCAGCGGGCGCACTCCATGATCAGGACCGGCTCGAACGACCCCTGCAGGTACATCTCAGAACCGCCCAGCGTGTTGACTTCCACCTCGAACGGCGCGGGCGCAGCGAAACGCAGCGTGTGCGTCTCGCCGCCCTGCTCGTACTGGAGGTGATCAAGGTGCCCTTCTGCCTGCGCGTCGTCCAGCGTGGACCGCATCAGCGCACCCAGGTGAATCCGAGGTGAATCCGTCATGCCCCCATCATAGAGCCGCGCCGCTGACAGAACCCTGCCCCGCACCTCAAAACGACCGCATTCGAGGAGCGCCTGCCAGATCAGGCGAGTTCGACGAGGCTGGCGTCACTGATCGTCAGCTTGTGCGTGCGCGGCACCGTTCGCCCACCCCGCACCTGCGCCCGCACCCCGATCAGGCAATCCTGCAACCGCTTGCTGACATTCTCGATACACGCCCCCTCATCGATCACGCTGTGCTCGACCTCCGCTCCCCGCACCACCGAGTTCGCCCCGATACTCGTGAACGGCCCGATGTACGCGTCCTCAATGAGCACGCCCTCACCCAGCATCACCGGCCCCACGATTTTGCTCCGGATCACCCGGGTAGACGCCGGCACCACCACACGACCCGTCAAACGGGACTCACTGACCTCCCCCTGAATGTCGCCCTCCAGCCGCTCCAGCAGCAGGCGATTGGCGTCCAGCAGATCCGCGGGTCGCCCCGTATCCTTCCACCACCCCTGGACGGCCTGCCCCTGCACGGTCAACCCCGCATCAATCAACCGCTGAATGCCGTCCGTGATCTCATACTCCCCCCGCGCCGACGGCGGCATGCCCTCCAGCATGCGGAAGATCTCCGGCGTGAAACAGTACAGCCCCGCCACCGCGAGATTACTGGGGGGATCTTTGGGCTTCTCGACCAGCCGCGTGATCCGCGTACCGTCTAGCTGCGCCACCCCGAACGCTGTGGGATCAGCTACCTCCACCAGAGCAATCAGAGCTGCCGGACGATCCTGCTGAAACGCCTGCACGAAAGGCGCCGCCCCATGCTCGAAGAGATTGTCGCCGAGGTAGACGCAGAAGTCGTCCTGGGCGACCCAGTTGCGGGCGGTGAGGACAGCGTGCCCGAGGCCGAGCTGCTCGTGCTGGTTGATGAGGGTGATTCGCACGCCAGAGAGGTGCTCGACGGCGTGCTGGATTTCGGCGCGGGTGATGTCGGAGACGACGACGCCGATGTCAGTGATGCCCGCGTGCACGAGGGTGTGGATGGCGTGGGCGATGATGGGCTGACCAGCAACGCGTAGGACCGGTTTGGGACGAGTATAGGTCAGTGGCCGTAGGCGTGTGCCCAGACCTGCAGCTGGAATGATTGCTTTCACAGCTCTACTTTATGTCTATCGTGCCTCTCATCTATCTGACCTGACCTTAGGGCACGGGTGGCCCACTGCCAAACGCCAGTAAGAATATGCGGACACTGTTATCATCAGCCGATGCAGCGGCTCAGGGTCATTCAGCAGACAGGTCAGATTTCACGCTATCAGGGTGAAGTCAAATTCTTAGGAGCAAGATGAGCGCAGATGTGATGTTCATCTGGAATGTCCAGGCCATCCTCAGGGCCTTCGAGCAGTATCAGCCCGCGCTGCATGCCCAGCTGTCGGAGGCGATGTTCCTCCACACGCCCCTGCAGCCGCGCATACCGCACGTCTTTCCTCAGCTTCCCAAGATCAGCATCAACTACGCCATTATGGAAAAAGCTAACAACGTAGTGGTTATTTCGGCGGAGTTCGGCTGGGACGACCTGGGTGACTGGAATGCCATGGAACGCCTGCTCAAAGGTGAAGGCGACAACGTCTCCGTCGGTCGGCACGTCGGCATCGATACCGGCGGGGCGATCCTGCACACTAGGAGCGGCGATGACCTGATCGCCACAATCGGCTTGGAAGACGTGGTGGGCATGCGTGCCGGCGACGTCACACTCTTCGTCTGGAAGGATCGCACGCAGGACATCAAGCAGGTCGTCCAACAACTGAAATCCCACCCTGAACTGGAGCGCTTCGCATGACTGACTACCCACAGATGGAGTCGCGCCGCGCGGCTCAGGAACCGCCGGAACCACGGGAACAGGAGATCGAACTCGGTACCCTCTGGAACGGAGTGCGGCGTCGCTTGCCCGTCATCCTGCTGGCAACTGGGATCATCGGTGCTGGTGTTTACGCTCTGTCGCGGGGGCAACCGGACGTATTTGAAGCGACTGCCAGCCTGGTGACAACCGGCAACAGCAGCAATCCCGGCGGGATCCGAGACAGTGTGGTGACAGCCGCTCCCCTACCAGCAGGCGCCCTACAGGAAGCACTAAACGGTCCAGTTGTGCTGGGGCGCATTATTGTTGGCCTGCGCAGCACGGAACGTATCCCTCAGGGCCTCCGCACAGCACTTGCTGAGGATCTGCAACGTGAACTGCAACTGCGGGAGGTCAGCACCCTGCAACTACAGAACCAGTTGGACTTCAATGGTAATGGGATCTATTCGGTCACCGCGCGCGCCGGCAGTCCAGCCGCCGCAAAATTCCTTGCAGATTTGAGTGCTCAGGCTCTGTTGGACTGGGATCGTGGGCGCGCGCTGAGTGGTATCCAGCGAGCGGAACGCAGCCTTAGAGCTCAGTTGGCTGAAGTGGAACGCCAGTTGACCCAGGGTAACCAGAGCGATCTGGAGCGCCAGACGCTGATCTCATCACGTGCCAGCCTTCAGCGCGCCTTGGCACAGGCAGGGATTCAGGCGGAAGGAGCTACTGGCTCGCTTGAACTGGTTTCTCCCGCTGTTGAACCGCTAAAACGTGTGGCGCCGAAACCTACTCGTAATGCGATTTTGGCGGGATTGTTGACCTTGCTTCTGGGCACAGGTCTTGCTGCTCTACGTACAGTGACAGATCGTACGGCCCGCTCTGAAGATGATCTGCTCAGCTTTGGTCTGCCAACACTGGGAAGCGTGCCCAAGCTACGCCGCCGGGATGTGGTCTTCAGTGGTATTGTCCGCGCGGCCCGTCAGGCAGGGCTGTATGAGGCGCTGGGTTTCCTGCGTGTGAATTTGCTGACCCGCCTGGGTACTCCTATGGGTCAGCGCATTATGATCTCCTCTACTGCACCTGGTGAGGGTAAAAGCAGCCTCACTGCCACGCTAGCTGACACTCTAGCCAACAGCGGTCTGCGCGTTCTGATCATTGATGCTGATATGCGCCGCGGTACACAGCAGGACGTCTGGGATAAGTACGAATCGAGCCATAACTGGTTCCAGCTCAGCGGTGAAGGTGGTGCCCGCACACTTCAGGATGCTTTACTTGCTCCGGAGAATGTGCAAGTGATCGAAGCTGAACGAGGCGTTCATGTTCTTCCTGCAGGGCCTGGACTACAGGACAGCATGGGCTTGCTCAACCGCGCTCCTCTGAATGAGATTCTGACCAGCTGGAGCAGAAGCTATGATTTAGTGCTGATCGATAGCCCTCCCATGCTCGCTCTGGCGGATGGTCTAATTCTGGGAAGATATGTGGATCAGGTACTGATCGTTGTCGAGGAAGGTAAGACCAGCCTGAACGCCGTGAAACAGACTTTGCGCCGAGCGCGAAATGCCAGTGTACCCGTGCTGGGGTTTATCCTGAACAAGGTATCCGCCAGCTCTCAGGAAGCTCAGGGCTATGGCTACGGTTACAGTTATGCGCCGCGAAAAAGGGAGGCTTGAAGGATGGGAGTACTGAATCCACCCGGCCTGCAGAGTCGGACGTTGGCTCTACTTTCAGCTGGCAGTAGCTTCCCCCAGGGTGCGGTCCTACTGCTGGGAGATCTATTGAGCCTGCTTGGCATTTACATGCTTTCACGGGTATTTCTGCCGCTGGTGGGCCTCTCTGTTGAGAGTCCTCACTCGACAATAGTCTGGGGAGTCGTGTGGCTGTGTTGGCGTGCCTATCAAGGACTCTATCCTGGTTATGGACGATCTCCGCAGACAGAACTGCGTCTACATGTTACGGGCACAGTACAGGTAGTGGCTGTTCAACTGGCTGCCGGGCTAGCATTGCAGCGTTTTTCTCCAAATGTGACAGGTACATTACTCATTTGGGCATTGTTATTGCTGCTCAGTCTGTTTGTACGGTATGGTCTTCGTTCATTGTTAATCAGTGCCGGCCGTTATGGTCGACCTGTTAGCGTGATCGGAGCTGGACAGACAGCTGCAATGGCTATTCAGCATCTACGTGCTCATCCAGCCTATGGTCTGAACCCGGTTGCAGCGTACGACGATAATCGAGAGCTTCATGGCACGACCCTACAAGGCGTTCCTATTTTGGGTACTATTGAGCAGGCCATTATCGATCCCCATACAGAGCAGGCACTTGTATCTATCCCTGGCGCCCGAGCTGAAACGCAGCAGCGCATTGTGAATGCCACGTACGCTGCATTCCGGCATACTTGGGTCATCCCGGATCTGTTTGGTATTCCCAATCAGGCTTTACAGCCTCATAATATTGGCAGTGTGGCCAGTCTGGAAGTTCGCAATAATCTTCGCAGTGTTCAGGCAAGAACACTGAAACGCACCATTGACTTGCTCGGGTCAGTGCTTGGTGGCTTCTTACTTCTCCCTATTTTACTATTGATTGCTTTAGCGATTAAGCTTGACAGTCCTGGCCCAGCCGTGTATCGAGCCCGTCGTCTGGGTCGTAACGGTGAGCCTTTCGACTGTTTTAAATTCCGTAGTATGCATCGTGATGCGGAAACCAAGCTCAAAAGTGTGCTAGATAGTGATCCTACATTAAAGGCCGAGTTTGAGGCTACACATAAGCTGAAGAATGATCCACGGGTTACCCGCGTAGGTGCATTTCTGCGGAAAACCAGTCTGGATGAATTACCGCAGTTGGCCAACGTCTTATTGGGGACGATGAGCTTAGTTGGGCCTAGGCCTATTGTGCAGAGTGAAGTTGCTAAATATGGTGAGATCTATGCTGTTTATAAACAAGTCAGACCTGGTATGACTGGTTATTGGCAGGCTAATGGGCGTAGTGATACCAGCTATGATGAAAGAGTTGGCATGGATAATTTTTACATTACAAACTGGACGCCCTGGCTGGATATGGCTATTTTAATCCAGACGCTTAAAGTAGTCGCAATGGGGCGTGGCGCTTATTAATGATTAAACAGGCAGTTCTGAAGCTTGGCGGTGTCCTACCTCTTTTTGTGAGACAGGCCGCTATACTAGTGTTTTCCTTGGGATTTTCTATCGTTTTAGCTAGATATGGCACATTTCATCAATTTGCTACTTTTTCAAACGCCGTAATATCAATGAATCTTTTAAACATAATGATTGACCCCTCAATATACGGGATTGCAATGAAACATGAATATAATTCAATTCAATTCAAATCAATTTTTTTGATGCATATTATGGTATCGGCATTACTGGCTGTGTTATTATTTTTTAGTGCTTTGTTTGTATCTAAAGCCTTATTCGTCGATGTGTTAGTTATATATTCTATTGCTTTGAGTATCCTGATGCTACCCTGGCAGGCCGCTATGCAATTTAAAAGCGAAAAGATAGGGAGCTTTTGGGGTAATGTCATTACGGAAACTGGGCAAATCGCTGTATTCTATTTAATATCTATATTCTCAATTATATATTTAGATGGTGTAGATCAGTCCTACGCATTGTCATTCGCTTTCATATTAAGAAGTTGTTTGGGCCTTGCTATTGCTTATTATAGATCTGGAGAGATACCCAGGACAGTATTTTTTGGCATAAATAGAGAATCATACTTCAATTCTTTGGCTATATTTGTCGTAAATCTTATGGGTTTCTCTAACTCCTTAGCCGCACCACTTATTATTGGGGCGAATCTTAGTCAGAAGTCGGTAGCGATAGTCAATTGGAGTGTATCAAACGCTCAATACGTACAACAGCCGATTCTAATTCTAAATAGATATTTGTTCCCGAAGCTTTCAAAAAGCACTAACGACAATTTCAGTAAAGTATATCTTTGCTTGATCGGCCTCTATGTGGGCATTTTAGGAGTTTTTGCTCTTTTTTCTAAAGAATTTATAAGTATCGTTTTTGGTGTTAAATGGTTGCCATATGCAAACATACTTTTGCTACTTCTATTAACTACTGTGCTTGTGCCTTTGAGTGTTCCAACAGGAGTAATTGCGAATATAAGTGGTAAGTCGAAAATTATATTTTCAATAAGTATTATAAGAATAGGTTTATTCTGGACTTCATTGGTTATCTTCGTGAAGCTTGATCTTGGAATAATTTCCTTTATTTTTGCTCAGGCTATAGCTGAATTGCTGCACATTGTAACATTTTTCTTAGTCAATAAGCAGACCGCCTTAAAAATCTTGCAAAGATACGCCTTAATAATTTTTTGCACATCTTGGATAATTATATTACCTCTCTATTTATATTCTCAAGTAGAAAGTAATATTGCAATTATTCTGATAAAATCATTAGCGGCTGTGTTATATGTTTTTTTGGTGAGTGTAATGTCTATATCTAGTCTTAAGAGGTCGATATGAAGAGTATAAAATTCTCTGCCATCATAATACACTATAAGAATTCGCCCCTTACTTTGGAGTGCATTGATAGCGTTCGACAAGCAATGACTGATTCGAAAATCAAAGGTGAAATCATTATTGTCGATAATAGTAGTGATTTTTCATATAAAGATCAAGAAGATATAATCTATATAGATCCAAAAAGAAATACGGGCTTCTCAAAAGCGAACAATTTAGGCATTATTAATTCTTCTGGTGAAGTGGTTATTTTACTTAATAATGACGCATTCATGACCACTGAAGCTCTTGTGCTGGGTTTGGACTACCTAAGCCATCACTCTGGAGCTGGAATATGGGCGCCAGAATTAGTATACGCCGACGGTCGGGCACAAAATTCCTCTGCTCCTTTGCCAACACTATTTAACCTTATAGATGAATATTTATTTTTCAATAGAGCACGTAAATTGTTGAATTTCTTTTTGGGAAAGTCAAGCCTGCCGCAACCTTTTGTGGTTGAAAGTCTGATTGGAGCTTGCTGGTTTATCAATAGGAAGGCTATAAATGATATTGGTCTTCTGGATGAAGATTTCTTCTTCACTAGTGAGGATGTTGATTATAGTTATCGTATGAAATCCCAAGGTTATCAATTAATTATGGACAAAAGAGTTAGAATCATTCATCTAGGTAGCGCATCACAGGACCACTTTAGATGGTATAAAGATAGTAATCTTCATGAAGGAAGAAAGCTATATTTTTATAAAACAGGGAGTAAAAAAATCTACTCTATAGCGTCCAAAGTAATAGATACAGGTATAAATATAAGGAGGCTTCTCGATGTCAAAAATAAGTGTCGTAATTAATACATATAACGAAGAGAAGAATATTGCCAACGTCATCGGGTCAGTTGAAGACTGGACAGATGAAATCATTGTAGTGGACATGCATAGTAGCGATAGGACAGCGACTATCGCTCTGTCTATGGGTGCGAAAGTCTTTTTACATGAAAACCTGGGATATGCCGATCCTGCCAGAGCGTTTGCTATAGCTAAAAGTTCTCACGATTGGATACTGATGTTGGACGCAGATGAAATGGTCCCATATGAGTTGAGCAAAATTCTTAAAAAGATTATGGAATCAGGTGATTTTGATGCGGTCAACATCCCATGGATTAATTATCTTTTTGGCAAGCATATTGAAAATACGGGATGGGGTGGCCATCAGGATAAACATATAAGATTTTTTAAGAAAGGTTGCGTCATAGCAGATAGCAAAATTCATAATTTTTTACATCCTATTGATACTGCACGTGTTCTAGATCTGAAGCTAGATAAGAATCTAGGTATTGTCCATTTTAATTATAAAAATCTTAGCCACTTTATAGAAAAAATGAACAGATATACAAGTATAGAGGCATCAAAAGTAAAAAGTGATGATAAAATGTTTTTATCACGATTACTTATTGTGCCGGTAATGGAATTTTTCAAAAGATTCTTATACAGAAAAGGATACAAAGATGGAATGTACGGGTTTATTTTATCTGTATTTATGATGTTTTACAAATTCCTTTCATACGCCAAAGCATATGAAGATACCGTGATTAAAAATTTTGGGAATTCTGATAAAACATACAAAATAATTGCCTCTGAGATTCTTAAAGAATATGAAAATCAGAAAGTTTAGTTTGACTCTTTCGGATATTATACCTGTTACCTTTATGTTGCTTCTTTTTTCTCAACCTATAACAGTCTTAACATACAGTATATTTAAGAAAAGCTTTAATACAAATTTTATTTATGTGATTGTTCTGAGTTTAGTTCTTTTATCTATTTTGAGAAAAATGAAAGTTATGGTTTGGCAAATATGTCTATTTATACTTACATTGGTTTCGGTTTTAATATCTAACTTAGTTTTTGTAAATAATGACATTATTTTTGGCCTATCTATAATCATTCAATGTTCAATCGCAATATTGTCAATCAATAATTTTGATCCTCAGCGTAAAAACGTGGAACTGTATTACAAGTGGTATACCTTGTTTATGGTGCCGAATATAATTATAGGAATCGCTCAGGCTGTCACGGGCAATCCTTTATTTATCGATTCGGTGATAGGTGCTCAAGGACTCGATACAAATAAAATAAATAATATTTGGCAATTTGGTGAAAACACTAGGTCTTTTGGTTTATTTTATAGCAATGGCTACTATGCCTTATATCTTGTTGGATTTGCATGTTTTGCAGTTTACCTCACTCGCAAAAATAAGGCTATTTTGTTATCTACTCTCATTATTTCTGTTATAGCTCTTTACTTTACTTATACAAGAACTGCCTACGTACAATCTTTAACTGCCGCGATTGCTCTTTTTGTTTTATTAGCATGCCTAAAATGGAAGCTCAAGGCGCCTATTGTGTTTGCTGTGCAGTGCTTATGTAGCATATCTATTTTTTACTTTATATTGATGTATGGAATCGGTAATTCTAGTGCTCAGGATCTATCTAATAGTCAAAGTCTTATAATTAGATATGATAATTGGGAGAAAATAGTAAACTTTATATTCTCTAAACCATATAATCTTATTTTTGGTAATGGAGTAAGCGCAAATGATATTATAATCACTAATATTATCAAAAAATCAAATTTAGCTACAAATTACTCAATCATCGTCGATAATGGTTACTTAGCCTATATAATATATGGCGGTTTAATTCTGCTTTTCTTGCAGCTATTTCTGCAGTATAAAATTTTTGGAAATATATACAGCAATATATTTTTAAATAAATATAAGTTTTTATTGCCTGCGTTGGTATTTTTATCTAGCACGCCAATATATAATATGTTTGGCAACTTGAATAGTTCAATTCTAATTCTTAGCATAGCGCCTATTCTTCTATCAAGGAGGCAGTAGTGAAAATTCTAGTAGCAGTTTTGAACTGGAAAAATTATGAAGACACTTTAGTCGCAATTCAAAGTGTTAAAGATAGTACACTTTTTGCTGATATAATACTGCTTGACAATGATTCGCGTGATGGATCATTTGAGCGTCTCCAAGATTATTTTGGAAGATCCGTAATTTATCAAGCAAATAAAGGCAATCTTGGATTCTCCTATGGAAATAATCCAGCATTTCTGAAATGTATAGAAGATAATTATGACTTTCTATTTCTTCTGAACAATGACGCTAAAATTCATCCCGATGCCATCAAAAATGCTGTAGACTATTTAAAAGATAAGCCAGATGTTGGAATATGTGGAATGAAATTGGTGAATATGCATGAACCGCATCATATCCAGGCTTTGGGTGGAGGGTATATTGATTATTTAGGTGTTGCTCATCATATTGCACATGAGGACAAGCTTTCTAAAATCACCTATATAACAGGTGCTGCTGCTTTGATTAGAGCACAGGTTATTCGCGATATTGGGATTATGGATGAATCTTACTTCATGTATTGGGAAGATGTTGATTATTCAGTTAGGGCTAGGCGGGCCGGCTGGAAGCTGAATGTAAGCACTGACAGTGTGGTTTTCCATAAGGAGTCCGCGTCTAGTGGTCTAAGATCATCCAGGCAAATAGCGATGAAAAACAAGTCTGCGCTCTTTTTCGCCAAAAAGTTTTATGGTCCATTGGGGCATGTGTATTATATCGGCATGATTGCTCGAGCTTTAAAGGCACGGGCACATAGATTATGAAGAAAATTCTATTTTTATCTTGTACCGACTATATTACTGAAAAACATGGTAAATCAATGGTTATTAATGGCATAGTGAACATACTAGATTCTCTTGAAGGTGTTGATCTCAGGGTAATTGGATTAGGAACTAATCTTCCTGAAATAGAAAACCATCCACTGCCACAAATGGGCAGCATAATGAGAAGTTTTCTAAGAAATATATTCAGTCTTAAGACTATACAGAGTATAATATACTATTCTGGTGAATTTCATAGAGATTTCTATAAAATTATTGAAGAAGTGCAGCCTGATATCATAATATATGATACAATGAGAACAGCGCAGTTTGCGAATGGATTGAAAACGTCGGCTAGGCAAATTGTTTATATGGATGATCTTTATTCAAAGAGATACCAAAGAATCATTTCATTTATGAAAGAAAATAATTCAAATATTAATCTTATGGGTAATTTTTCTAAAAAGCTTCCGTCTATCCTTGAAAAAATAAGTCAGAGCTATCTGATTCAGAGGTTATTGGTAAATTACGAAATTTCCGCACTGCGTAAAGAAGAGCGAGAATCGGTGGATTTATATGATAAGGTGGTTCTTATCAGTTCAGTTGAGGTCGCAGAGCTGGCTGAACTGACAGGTAAAAAAAATATTGAATCCATCAGGCCTCTGATTAAAGACGGATCTATATGCCGAGTACCACGAGAGAATGGGCGGTTTATTTTCCTTGGTGATCTCAGCCTGCCTCATAATGAGGCGTCAATATATAATTTTTTGGAGGAAAATACCGCTAGTATTCTTCAGGTTAATAAAGATATAGAAATAGTTATTATAGGTAAAGGAGCAAGCGAAAGGCTCTTGAAATATAGTCAGAAATACCCGAAGAATATTATAATTTTGGGATATGTAGAAGATATATCTCAAGAATTTGAACAAGCGAGTGCTATGATAGCTCCACTCATTTTCGGAAGTGGTGTAAAAATTAAAATAATTGAGGCAATGGCCAATTCACTGCCTATAATTGCCACTTCGGTTGCTTTAGAGGGTGTATATTTCGATAATAAATCATCTGGAGTATTTGAAGCCACTCCAAAGGAGTTCATATCGCATATGAGATACTTGGTGCATCCATCTAATTCAATTATGGAATCTGAAAGGATTGCTAATCAGTTCAGTAAGCATTATTCTTTAGATAAGGTCGAGGCAGAGTACAGATCGGTTTTCTTGGAGGAAATGAAATGAACATTTTGGTGACGGGTGGGTGTGGGTTCATCGGGAGTAATTTCGTGCGGTACTGGCTGGAGCAGCACCCAGAGAGCCGCGTGGTGGTGTACGACAAGTTAACGTACGCCGGCCGCAAGGAAAATCTTCATGACCTGTGGAGCAACTCAAATCTGTCATTGGTTGTGGGGGATATCGGGGATCAGGATCTGGTACGCCGGACCTGTCAGGACGAGGCCATTGATCTGATCGTGAACTTCGCTGCCGAGACGCACGTGGATCAGAGCATCCTGGGACCACTGGTGTTCACGGACACGAACGTGCGCGGCACGCACGTTCTGCTGGAAGTGGCGCGTGAACTGGGGATCCGTTTGCATCACATCAGCACCGATGAGGTGTACGGGCACATCAAGGACAACCACCAGAGCGTGGAGACCGATGAACTCGCCCCTCGCAGCCCGTACGCGGCGAGCAAGGCGGCCGCCGATCAGCTGGTGCAGGCGTACGCGATCACGTACGGTATTCCCGTGACGATCACGCGCGGCGCGAACAACGTCGGGCCATACCAGTACCCGGAAAAGGCCGTACCGCTCTTCAGCACGAACGCCATTCTGGGTGAGCCCATCCCGGTCTATGGGGACGGCCTGCAGATGCGCGACTACGCACACGTGTATGACCACTGCACCGGCATCGAGACCGTGCTCCTGAAAGGCGAGATCGGTGAGGTCTACAACGTCGGCACGGGCCGTGAGATGACCAACTTGGAGATGGTGGACATCGTGCTGGATACCCTCGGGAAGGATCATGGCCTCGTGAAGCACGTGACGGACCGCCCCGGCCATGACCGCCGGTACTCCATGAACGTGGACAAGCTGCGCATGCTGGGCTGGGAACCGAAGTACGACCCCCGGCAGGCGGTTGCTGAGGCTGCGCGCTGGTACGTGGACAACCGCTGGTGGTGGGAACCGATCCGCAGCGGGGAATTCCGTGAGTACTACGACCGTCAGTACGCCGAGCGTCTCGCGGGCCCCGAGGTCAAGTGACCGCCTTCACCACCTCCCGCCGGGGCATCATCCTGGCGGGTGGGTCAGGCACCCGCCTGTACCCAGCGACCATCGCAGTCAGCAAGCAGCTGCTGCCTATCTACGACAAGCCGATGATCTATTACCCACTAAGCACCCTGATGCTGGGCGGCATGCAGGACATCCTGATCATCAGCACGCCGGAGGACACCCCCCGCTTCAAGCAGCTGCTGGGTGACGGATCGCAGTGGGGCATCCGCTTGCAGTACGAGGTGCAGCCCAGGCCTGATGGCCTCGCTCAGGCCTTCCTGATCGGTGAGGAGTTCATTGCTGGCCACTCCAGCGCACTGGTGTTGGGTGACAACATCTTCTACGGCAATGACCTGTCGGACCTGATGCAGGCCGCGAACGGGCGCCCCGAGGGCGCCACCGTCTTCGCATACCAGGTAAGCGACCCGGAACGCTATGGCGTGGTGGACTTTGATGACAATGGGAAAGCTCTGTCGATCGAGGAGAAGCCAGCCGAGCCCAAGTCGGATTATGCGGTCACGGGCCTGTACTTCTACGACGAGCGCGTGGTCGATATTGCCCGCAGTATCAAACCGTCGCCGCGCGGTGAGCTGGAAATTACAGACGTGAACAGCACCTACCTGCACGACGGGTTGCTGGACGTGCAGCTCATGCGGCGGGGCTTTGCCTGGCTGGATACTGGCACCCACGAGAGCATGCTGGAGGCCAGTCTGTTCGTGCAGGCCATTGAGCACCGACAGGGACTGAAGATCGCCTCGCCCGAGGAGATCGCTTGGCGCAACGGCTGGATCAGCACCGAGATGCTGCTGGAGCAGGCGCAGAAACTCGCCAAGAACGGGTACGGGAAGTACCTGCTGAAACTGAGCAAGGAGAAACGCCATGGCTGAACACACCGTCCGTCTTGCCCCTGAGTACGCGCAGGCCCTGAACTTCGAGACGTATCCGGCGGCCCCACAGATTGACGGGGTGTGGTTTCACGCCCTGAAGAAGAACCGCAGTGAGAACGGCGCGTTCATGGAGTACGTCCGCCTGGACGAACAGGGCGTGCAGGGCTTGCCCGGCCAGCTCACCCCCCGCCAGATCAGCGTATCGTGGGCAGCCCCGAAACGTATCAACGCCTTCCACATCCACGTCAAGCAGGAGCAGAACGAAATCTGGTGCGTGCTACAGGGCCAGCTGACGATCTGGCTCGTCGACTGCCGCGAGGGCAGCCCCACCCTGGGCGTCAAACGCAAACTGGTCTTCAGCGGCGAGCAGCCCATGATGGTGCACATCCCCAGTGGTGTCGCCCACGGCTACCAGGCCGGTGAGCAGGGAGCAACGCTGCTGTACACCATGGACGCCCAGTTCGACATAACGGACCCGAACGAGGGTCGCCTGCCCTGGAATTTCTTCGGTGACGACCTGTGGGCCGAGGACATGGGATGAAGATCCTGCTAACTGGCGGCGGCGGACGCCTGGGCACCGAACTGCGCGCCCTACTGCCCGGTATCGTCGCCCCGAGTTCCGACGAGATGAACATCACGGACGCCGCGCAGGTGATGGATGTGGCGCGGCGCGAGCAGCCCGAGCTGATCGTGCACGCAGCCGCGTACACCAATGTGGGTGGCGCCGAGAAGGACCGTGACACCTGCTGGAACGCCAACGTCATCGGCACCCGGAATATGGCTGCCGCTGCGAACGCCGTGGACGCCAAACTGATTCACATCAGCACCGACTACGTGTTCAGCGGCGACACCGGCGGCTACCGTGAGGACGACACACCCGGCCCAGTCGTCAACTACTACGCATTGACCAAACTGATCGCCGAGGAAGCGGCCCGAGCCGCGCATGATCACCTGATCATACGTACCAGTTTCCGCCCACGGGAGTTCGCGTACCGCGTTGCTTTCAGTGACGTCTTCACCGGCCAGGATTACGTGGACGTGCTCGCTCCACAGATCGCGCAGGCCATCGTACATGCCCGCGAGATCCCGCACGATCTGCTCCATATCGTCACTGAACGCAAAAGTGTCTTCGAACTCGCCCGTCGTCGCAAGGCAGATGTGCAGGAAGGCACTCGCGCACAGGCCGGCGTGACCCTCCCTGGTGACGTTAGCTTGGATACTCGGCGCTGGCGGCAGTTGTCGAGTAAATTCTGAATGGATAATGTGGTCGGCTCTGTTGAAAAAATTGATGTGATCTCAGATGTTACGACAGCTGGTCAGCCTACGGGTCTGTCGGCAGAAATTTATACCGATCCGGCACCGTACCGAATACTGATTGACAGTAGAATATCATTTAGGATAAATGTCAAGCACAATGCTTTCGTGTATTTCGATGGTTCGGTATCAGTAGGCAATAATGATTTAACCTCTAATTTGTATATTGATGGCAAAAGAGAAGCAACTGTCTCCCTTAAAGGCCGAGGCGTCAAGGCGGCTGTAGCAGGAGGCGGTTTTGTTGAACCTGGAAATCATATTATAGATATAGTTTACAACTGTTCCATTGATCCATGTGTTGATGAAATCAGGCAGTATGGCGGAAGTCTGTCGGTAGTTAAGTTGAGTAATGATGCTCCTGATCGCCAGAGAGGACCGAGAACAAAGGAATTGTTCCTCGATGCTGTGGATTCAAAAATTAAAGTTTCTGGAATTGGCGAACCTCGGTTTGACGGCAATAATATATACTATCCGATGCCAAATGGAAAATTCAGAATGTCTTGGAGAGAAGGGAATATTATAGGTACGAAATTTTATATTTATCCAAAGGTGAGTTCTAAAATTGAAATAAAGGACAGCAATGACAAAACTTTATTTAATGATATCTTGAGCGATCAAGGTAAAACTATAGAAGCCTTTGTAGAACAGAAAGATGCGTCATATATAGATGTTAATATTATTTGCAAACTTAAAAATGAGATCTGCTCTCAAGTGTATTTTGTAAAAATGTATGTGGATACCACTCCAAGAGTCGAAATTTCTCAGTATGTTGGCGCATCTTTGTTGGTGATGTTGTCCTTAGCCGTTCTATATCGATTTGTCTTTGATTCTCCAATCGGTGGAATCCCCAATAGGCACCACCACAGTTCTGAAAAATGAACACTGGGTAATGTGAGTACAACATCAACCATGTTCATTGCTAAAAAGCCAAATGTAATTGCAAGTGTCATGGGATCGCCCTGACGTACAGATAGCCAGAGCCCGTATAGGGTCACAGCGAGTAGTCCCATCGTCCCGACTACTCCTGTTTCCAACAACCAGTGGAGCCACACGTTGTGGGCAATCAGTAAGACGCTGGCCCAGCGACTGAGGCTCTCGGGGCAGCGGATCTCATTACGTTCCAGTGTGGGGGTCAGTTGGCAGCCGTCCTTGAACAGGTAGGTCAGGTAAGGGCCACCCTGGTATGGGCCGACTCCGCCAATGGGTGACGTCTGCCAGCCCTGAATGGCGTCCTTCCAGACCAGTTCTCGCCCGCTGGTCTGGTCGTTCAGCAGTCGCTCGACAGGTTTGAATGGAATCTGGGCCTTGAAGCTCACCATGGCGAGGAGCACGAGGCCCACTGCTGGGAGCAGCAGCCATGGGTGGCGTTGCTTGCCTTTCTGGAAGGCCAGGGCGGCGACAGACCCTGTGAAGAGGGCCAGCAGTGGGCCGCGGCTGCCGGAGGCCAGCAGGGTCGCTAGCGCGAACAGCCCGGCAGGCCAGCGCCACCAGCCTCCGCCACGCCAGAAGACGATCAGCCACAGGGCGATCACCGCCACCAGGCCCAACGTGACCACGTAATAGTACGGGTGCCCCAGCCGCGCCTGCACGCCCTCCCAGCCCTGCGTGCCCAGCGTGTAGGCCCAGGCGCTGGCAAAGATGGCGAGCTGGCCCCACAGCAGCGGGCGCAGGAAGCGGCTGTCCTTGAGATAGGCCCCGGCCGCGACCATTGCCAGTGCCTCGGCCGTGCGTAGGGCTGCCAAGCCTACCGACGTCAGCGGGGCTGGCGTGAAGAGCGCTGCGATAAGCTGGGTGGCGGCAAAGAAGAACAGCACGCGCCGCGCGGTAATTGGCAGCTGGCGTAGGTGGCCCAGGGTGGCGAAGGCCGCCAAGTACAGTGGCGGGAAAATGGGGGTCAGGGCGATCAGCCAGCTCACCCAGCGGGGCGGGGGGCTGACCGGCGCCTCGGGCTGGTGAACCGTCATTCTGCGCAGTATAAGTGCCGTGTGGACGGCGGCTCGGTACACTGTAGGCCACATGCCGATCAAGTTCGGGACGGATGGCTGGCGGGACATCATCGCTGAGGATTTCACCTACGACAACGTGCGGATCGTGGCACGAGCCCACGCGCAGGTGCTGCGGGAGGGGGGGGCGTCGGCCATGTTCCGCGCGTCCGGGACGGAGCCGGTGGTGCGGGTGTGCGTGGAGGCCCAGAGCGAGGAGGCCGTCCAGACCATTCTGGCGGAGGCCCCCCGGCGCGTCCTGGCACTTGACCCCAGCGCGCACTCATCCTGGCGGCCAGCACTGGGAGGGATCAAAAAGCGCTCGCCTCTGCGCGTGCAGAGGCGAGCGTTCGTGGTGACCCCAACGGGATTCGAACCCGTATCGCTACCTTGAAAGGGTAGTGTCCTAACCGTTAGACGATGGGGCCACACCACTTCAGTTGTCGTTGGCTTGCGCCTTCGCTTACTGCCTTTCAAGGGGCGCCGTTTCCGGCACGCACAGAAAGATACAGGGTTTCTGTGATTTCGTCAAGCGGTGTGTGCGGGTGTCGTGCGTGGCATGGCAGGGGCGGGGCGGACCGCTGTGGTCACGCCCCGCCCGGAGTGTGGAAATTACATGTGCAGCGCGCGTTTGTCGGTGGCCAGGGCGGCCTCCTTGACGACTTCACTGAGGGTGGGGTGGGCGTGGACGGTGCGGGCGAGGTCCTCGCTGCTGCCGCCGAACTCCATGATCGCGACGACCTCGCCGATCAGTTCGCTGACGCCGCCGCCGATCATGTGCACGCCCAGCAGCCGGTCGGTCTGAGCGTCGGCGATGATCTTCACGAAGCCGCGCGTGTCGCCGTGCCCCAGGGCGCGGCCGTTCGCGCTGAACGGGAACTGTCCGGTCTTAATGCTCAGGCCCTTCTCTTTCGCCTGCTTCTCGGTCAGGCCGGCCCAGGCGATCTCGGGGCTGGTGTAGATCACCCAGGGGATCACGTCGTAGTTCACGTGCCCGGCTTGCCCGGCCAGCATCTCGGCGAGGGCCACGCCTTCCTCCTCGGCCTTGTGGGCGAGCATGGCGCCGCCGATCACGTCGCCGATGGCGTACACGCCGGGGAGGTTCGTGCGGTAGTAGTGGTCGACCTTCACGAAGCCGCGTTCATCCAGCGCCAGACCCACCGCGTCGGCACCGAGGCCCTGGGTGTGGGGCACGCGGCCGATGGACACGATCAGCTTGTCGAAGCGGGCCGTGACCTCCAGCTCCTTCTCGGTGTAGGTGACGCTGACGCCGGTCTCGTCCTGCTCGACTTTGCTGATGTTCACGCCGAAGTGGAAGTCCAGGCCCTGCTTCTGGAACAGCTTCAGGCCTTCTTTCGCGATGGCGTCGTCGGCGGCCATCAGGAAGCCCGGCAGGGCCTCCAGCACGGTCACCTGCGCGCCAAGGCGGCGCCACACGCTGCCCAGTTCCAGGCCGATCACGCCCGCGCCGATCACGCCCAGCTTGTCGGGCACGTCCGTGAAGGTCAGCGCGCCGCTGTTCTCCACCACATGCCCGCCGAAGGGCGCCAGGGGCAGCGCGCGGGGGCTGCTGCCCGTCGCGACGATCACGTGCTTCGCCTTCACTTCCGTACCGGCCGCGTCCACGATCCACCCTTCGCCGTCCTGGCGCACGAGGCGGCCCAGGCCGTGAATGCTGGTGATCTTGTTCTTGCGGAACAGGAACGCCACGCCGCCCGTCAGCTTGTCCACCACGCCACTCTGGCGCTTGAGCATCTGCGCGACGTCCACCGACGCGCCCTGCACGTTGATGCCGTGCTCGGCGAAGTCATGCTGGAGCATCTCAAACTTCTCGCTGCTGTCCAGCATCGCCTTGCTGGGAATGCAGCCCACGTTCAGGCACGTCCCGCCCAGGGACGCCTTGCCATTCCGCTCGAAGGCGTCCACGCAGGCCGTCTTGAAGCCCAGCTGCGCCGCGCGAATCGCCGCCACGTACCCCGCGGGGCCGCCACCAATCACCAGAACGTCATAAGAATCCATAGCGTCTCGCAGCGTACCACCGCCCCGAAAAGCCCAGCGTGACGCGTTCCCCGCTCAGGGACAGGGGAGGTTGATAGGTGATGGAGGATGGTTGATGGAAGCTCTGGCATGAGCCTGAGCGAAAGCTGGTCTATCAACGATCGACCATCACCCTGCCTCAGACCCGGCGGTAGCGTTTCGCGGGGCGGCCCCCGGTGCGGGCGTCGGTGCCCACGCTCGCCTCGCCGGTCTCGACGAGGTGTTCGAGGTACCGCCACGCGGTCACGCGGCTGAGGCCCACGCGGGTGCCCAGCTCGGCGGCGCTCGCCTCGCCCAGGTCGCGCAGGGCGGCCCGCACGCGCCGTAAGGTGTCCCCGTCCAGGCCAGCGGCGTCCGGGGCGGCAGGCGGGGCGAACAGGGCGTCCAGGTGCCCCTGGCGCACGTCTCCCTGCGCCCACAGCGCTGCGCGTTCCCGCGCCCGCTCCAGCGCCAGCGTGAAGCGTTCGGGCGTCACGGGCTTCACGAGGTAATCCGCCGCGCCGTGCA
This sequence comes from Deinococcus sedimenti, assembly GCF_014648135.1. NCBI lineage: Bacteria > Thermotogati > Deinococcota > Deinococci > Deinococcales > Deinococcaceae > Deinococcus > Deinococcus sedimenti. The sequence continues at coordinate 32,104 of NZ_BMQN01000005.1, forward strand.
GCAGCGCGTCCTGCACGCTGGGCGCGTCGCTGGCGGCCGTGACCAGGATCGCGTCCACCCGCGCGCCACTCACGCGCGCCTCGCGCAGCAGGTCCAGGCCGCGCCCGTCGGGCAGATGCACGTCCAGCAGCAGCAGGTCCGGGTGCAGGGTGCGCAGCATGGCCCGCGCCACCCGCAGCGACTCCGCCTGCCCCAGCACCGTGAAGCCCCCGGCGCGCTCCAGCAACCGCCAGTGCAGCGCCGCGATCTGCGGGTCGTCCTCGACGATCAGCACGCGCAGCAGTGGGGGAGAGGACACGCCGCTCATTCTTCGGCCTCGGGGAGGGGCACGTCCAGCGTGAAGCGCGTCCAGTCCCGCCCGTCCGCCCTCACGCGGTCGTGGGAGAGGGCCGCGCCGAGCGCCTGCGCCCGGTCCGCCACGAGGGCCAGCCCCACGCCGCGCCCCGCACCCTTGCTGCTCACGCCGCGCACGGTCAGGGTGTCCGCGAGGGCCGGGGGCACGCCGGGACCCGTATCGCGCACCTCCAGCACCAGACCTTCCGGGTCGGTGGCGATCAGCACCCGCACCTCGGCGTCCGGTGTGCCGCTCGCAGCTTCCAGCGCGTTCTCGATCAGGTTGCCCGCCGCGAGTTCCAGAAGGTCCAGCACCCCCGGTGGCAGCGTCCCCGGCAGGGCCGACAGCGGATCGAGGGTGAGGGTCACGCCCCGTTCCGCCGCGCGGTCGAACTTGCCCAGCAGCAGCGCCGAGAGCCGCACGTGCCGCAGCGCCCCCACCGCCTGCAGGTGCGCCTCGTGCCGTGCCGACTGCGCATGGATGAGCGCCAGGGCCTCGCGCGTCTCGCCCAGGTGCAGCAGGCCCGCCAGGGTGTGCAGGCGGTTCGTGAACTCGTGCGTCTGCGCCCGCAGCAGCTCCGCGTAACGCTGCGACTGCGTCAGCTCGTCCGCCAGGGCCCGCACCCGCGCCAGATCCCGCAGCGTGACCACCACCGCGCCCTCCCCGGCCTCCTGCGCGGCCAGCAGCACCGGGCGACCCGCCACCTCCGCCGTGACCGGCCCCGCCCCCGGCACCGGCAGCGGGAGGCCCGGCGGCCACGGCAGCGGCAGCGCGGCGTCCGGAGTGCCCAGCAGCGCGCGTGCCTGCGGGTTCATCACGAACACCTGCCCCGCGCGGGCCACCAGCACCCCCTCCTCCAGTGTGTTCAGCACCGCCCGGTACTGCCGCAGGCCCCCGGCGATCTGCTCGGGTTCCAGGCCCAGCATCTCGGCCTTCACGCGCCGCGCCACACCCAGCGCCAAGGCCAGGGCCAGCCCCAGCGCCAGCAGGTACCACGGGAGGCCCGCGCGCAGCACCTCCAGGAACACGTCCCGCAACCGGGGCAGCAGGAAGCCCACGCTCGCCAGGCCCAGCACCCGCCCCGCGCCGTCCACGACCGGCACCTTCGACCGCACCGAGCGGCCCAGCGTGCCCTGCACCGTCTCCGTGACGCTCCGGCCCCGCAGGAACGCCGTGAAGTCCCCGCCCTGCATGCGCTGCCCCACCTGCGCCGCGTTCGGGTGCGTCAGCCGCCGCGCGTCCCGGTCGGTGACCACCACGTAATCCGCGCCCAATTGATCGCGGTAGCGGTTCATCAGGGCGTTCAGGTTCGCCCGCTCGGCCGCGTTCCCCGACAGGGCCGCCACGACCGGCGGGAGGGTCGCCACCAGCCGCGACTCCCGCAGGGACCGCTCCGCGAACGAGCGGTGAATGCCGCCCGACACGCCCTGACTGACCAGCCCCGCCACCGGCAGGCCCAGCAGCAGGAACGCGCCCAGCGTCGTCAGGAACAGCCTCGGCCCCACCCGCAGCAGGCGCGGCGTGTGCGGCAGCGCCACCTCACGCGCCAGCGGCGGCACGCGGGACGGGACAGGCAGGCGGGAGGGCACGGTGACCGCAGTGTAGGCCCGCCCCGACCCTGGGCGGCCACCATGCGGCCCTTGTGTTCACCGCGTGTACGAATCCCCACCCCGCCCAGGCAGGCCCTGCGCGCCCGGCAGGACGGCCTCCAGCCCCATCCCGCCCGGTCGCCGCCGCGCCCCGCCGGGGACAGGCGTCCCGCGCCGCGCGCATGCTGAGCGGCACCACAACCCCCACCCGGCCCTGCACCCGCGCAGGCTCACCCCCCACGGCGCACGCCCAGCGCGCCCCCACCCGCGCCCACCCCTATTCGCGCCCACCGTCGGCGCACCGGAGGACACCCCATGCCCAAACTGTTCCGCAGTCTCTACGCGCAGGTGCTGATCGCCATCGTGATCGGCGTGCTCGTCGGCCACTTCTTCCCCACCGTCGGGGAAGGGCTCAAACCCCTCGGGGACGGGTTCATCAAACTGATCAAGGTCGTCATCGGCCCGATCATCTTCTGCACGGTCGTCAGCGGCGTCGCCAGCATGCGCGATACGAAGAAGATCGGCCGGGTGGGCGGCAAGGCCCTGCTGTACTTCGAGGTCGTCACCACCGCCGCCCTCCTGATCGGACTGGTCGTCGTGAACCTCGTCGGCCCCGGACGCGGCATGAACATCAACCCCGCCACCCTCGACACCAGCGCCATCACCAAGTACACCGACGCCGCCGGCGAGCAGACCGTCGCGGACTTCATCCTGCACGTCATCCCCACCACCTTCGTCAGCGCGTTCACCGAGGGTGACCTGCTGCAGGTGCTGCTCATCGCACTCCTCAGCGGCTTCGCCCTGATCCGCATGGGCGACCTCGGCCAGCGCATCCTGAAAGGCATCGACGCCGTCAGCGTCATGGTGTTCAACATCCTGGGCTTCATCATGAAACTCGCCCCGATCGGCGCGTTCGGCGCGATGGCCTTCACCATCGGCAAGTACGGCGTCGGCAGCCTCCAGCAACTCGCGTACCTGATGGGCACCTTCTACGCCACCTGCGCCCTGTTCGTCTTCGTCCTCCTGAACGTCATCGCCAAACTCGCCGGATTCAGCCTCCTGAAATTCCTGCGCTACATCAAGGAAGAACTGCTGCTCGTACTCGGCACCAGCTCCAGCGAGAGCGCCCTGCCGCGCCTCATGGCCAAACTCGAACACGCCGGAGCGAACAAGAGCGTCGTCGGCCTCGTCGTCCCCACCGGGTACTCCTTCAACCTCGACGGCACCAGCATCTACCTGACCATGGCCGCCGTGTTCATCGCCCAGGCCACCAACACCAACCTCAGCTTCGCGCAGGAAGTCGCGCTGCTCGGCATCCTCCTGCTCACCAGCAAGGGTGCGGCGGGCGTCACCGGCAGCGGCTTCGTCGTCCTCGCGGGCACCCTTGCCGCCCTGGGCACCGTCCCCGTCGCGGGCCTCGCCCTGATCCTCGGTATCGACCGCTTCATGAGCGAAGGACGCGCCATCACCAACATCATCGGCAACGGCGTCGCCACCCTCGTCGTCGCCCGCAGCGAGAAAGCACTCGACATGAACCGCCTCACCCGCGTCCTCAACGGCGAACAACTCCCCCCCGCCACCGCCGACGTGCAGGCCGAAGAACACGGCGAAGGCCGCAAACTGAGCAGCGCACAACCCGCGTAGGGTTGATAGTGAAAAGTTGATGGTTGATGGAGTGGGGAATGCCCCGTCCATCAACCATCAACTTTCAACCGTTAACCCAGCTGAGCGTAGGCGACGGCGACCTGCGCGGCCACCATCGCGTTGTGACGCACCAGGGCGATGTTCGCCTGCAGGCTGCGGCCCCCGGTGATCTCGACCATGCGGCCCAGCAGGTACGGGGTGGTGTCCTTACCGGTCAGGCCCAGGGCGTCCATGTCACGCAGCGCCTGCTCGATCTGCGGGGTGATCTCCCCGGCGGGAATCTCGGCGTCCTCGGGGATGGGGTTGGCGAGCATCACGCCGCCCGACACGCCCAGATCCCACTTGGCCTTCAGCACCCGCGCGGCTTCGTCCGGCGTGGCGACCGTCAGGGGTGCCTTAAAGCCGCTCTGGCGGGAGTAGAACGCCGGGAACTCCTCGCTGCCCAGCGTCAGAGCCGGAATGCCGTGCGTTTCGAGGACCTCCAGCGTCAGGCCGATATCCAGGATGCTCTTGACGCCCGCGCTGACCACGCACACGTCCGTCTGCGCCAGCTCCAGCAGGTCCGCGCTGACGTCCATGCTGCGCTCCGCGCCGCGGTGCACGCCGCCCGTGCCGCCCGTCGCGAACACGCGGATGCCCGCCAGCGCCGCCACGCGCATGGTGCTCGCCACGGTCGTCGCGCCGTGCTTTCCGAGCGCCACCGTCACCGGCAGGTCGCGGGTGCTGATCTTCTCCACGCCCTTGTCGGTCGCCAGCAGGTGCAGTTCGTCGGGCGTGAGGCCCACCTTCAGGCGGCCTCCCAGCACCGCGATCGTCGCGGGCACCGCGCCGTGTGCGCGCACCACGTCCTCCACGCCGCGCGCCATCTCCACGTTCTGCGGGAACGGCATGCCGTGACTGATGATCGTGCTCTCCAGCGCCACCACCGCGCGCCCCTCCGCCAGAGCGGCAGCGACTTCGGGGTGAATGTCCAGGTAGGCGGCAACGGTCGGGTTGATGTCGTGAGTCATGGGAAACCTCGCTAGGGCCGTGGGCCCGGAATGATGAGTGGAGAGAGGGTGAAACGGAGGAGGGATGGTGCGGCTAATCGGTCGTGGCGGCCCCCGTCAGGCGCGCCTGGATGGCCGCCGGGGTGAGGGTGGGGGAGACCGCGTGGTCACTCTCCACGGTGAGCGCCGCCGCCGCGTGCCCGTGCCGCGCCGCGTCCACCGGGGACAGGCCCGACGCGAGCCCAGCCAGGAACGCCGCGAGCATCGCGTCGCCCGCGCCGGTTACGTCGCGCACGTCGGCGGGCAGGGCGGGCAGTTCCGTTACGCCGTCCGGGCCACTGAGCAGGCTGCCCGCCGCGCCCCGCCGCACCCACACCAGCCGCACGCCCTGCGCGTGCAACTCGTCCGCCGCCGCCCGCAACGCCTCCGGCTCGTCCGGCACCGCGTCCTGAGGGGAGGTCCGGCCCAGCAGCGCGCCCAGCTCCGGCACGTTCGGCGTCACCACCTGCGGCACCAGCCCCGCCGCCAGCGACGACCGCAACCGCGCCGCCTTCGGCACGCTCACCGGCTCGAACACCACCGGCACCCCCGCCTCCGCTGCCAGCGACAGCAGGTGAGAGAGCGACCCCTCCGGCAGGTTCCCATCCGCCACCACCCACGCCGCGCCCCGCAGCACCCCACGCCGCTCGTGCAACGCCGCCGGGGTCAGGGCCTCCACCGCTGCCATCGCCGCCACCGCCACCAGCAGCTCCCCACTCGCGTCCAGCACCGCCGTGTATGTCCCCGTCGACACCTCAGGCGCGCGCAGCACCGGCCGCACATCCACGCCCGCCGCCTCCGTCTCCCGCAGCAGCCAGTCGCCCAGCGCGTCGCGGCCCACCACGCTCAGCAGCGACACGGGTACACCCAGCCGCGCCAGGTTCTCCGCGACGTTCCGCGCCACGCCCCCCGGCGCCTGCGCCGTGACCCCCGGATTGCTCGTTCCGGGCACCGCCGCCTCCAGGGTGCGGGCCTTCACGTCGACGTTCGCGCCGCCCACCACCACCACGCGGCCCGGCCCGTCCGCCTCGGGCAGCAGGTAGCCCCGGCCCAGCAGCGCGCCCTTGCGCACCAGATTGCTCACGTGCACGTTCACGGACGCCCGCGTGGACCCCAGGCGGCGCGCCAGCTCCTCCGGGGTCGCCAGGGGCGTCTCGCGGATCAGGGCGAGGAGGGCGGATTCGGTGTCGGTCAGGGGCATCTGCTTTCTATAATAAAGGTGCTTTCTGTGATTAAGCAAGGTAGATGTCTGGTGGCCGGTTGCCCGTGTGCTGCCCCACCCCCCAGCCCCCTACCCCAGAGGGGCAGGGGGAGCCAGCGTTGCACTGGGCAAGAGGTTTGACTCGTGCGGCGGAGATGTATTGGGCGGTGACGGGTCCGGCCTGGACGCCATCCTGCCGCCCCCCGCAAGGCCCGCGCGCAGCGCGCACGACGGCCGGTGGCAGTCAGCGGTGACGCGCCGGGTGAGACGCTTCGCACCACTGATCGACTTTTTCCTCTCTGTTTTTACTCCTCCCCCTTGAGGGGGGAGGCCGGGTGGGGGTGGACGGGCCGTGCCCGTCCCTCACAGTCCAGAGCCCACAACCCACTTCCTACAACCCACTGCCCCGTTTCAGTCCGCTGCGCTGCTCCGCGTGCGTTCCTCGCCGGGGCGCGGGCCGAAGGTCAGTGGGGCGTGGCCGGGGACGGCTTTCGCGGCGAACTCGTGCAGGCCCAGGCGGTCGGGCGCTTCGAGGTGGTAGCGGAAGTTCCACAGGTAGTGCTGCACGACGCGTTCCGGCAGGCCCAGTTTCCGCGCGTGCCGCTCCGCGACGGCAGCGAGGTGCCCGATCCCTTCGCGGCGCGCTTCGCGCATGGCCTGCACGAGTTCACTTGGGGGTGGGTTGTCCTTGCGGTAAGCCCACACCGCGAACGTGAACGGGTGCCCGGTCAGGCGGAACCATTCCTCCGCGAGGTCCGTGACGGTGATGCCGCGCGCGGCGTGCGGGAGGCTGGTCATGGTCGTCTCGGGCGTCAGGGGGCCCACCACGCCGTACCACTCGCGCAGCGCACTGTCCCCTATCCGCAGCACCCCGTCGAAGCCCTGCGCCAGCAGCGTTTCTGCCTCGCCCTCCGCGCGTTCCAGCACTGGACTCAGGCCCCGCTCTCGCAGCAGCACCTCCAGCAGCGCCACGCTCATCGCCGACTGCGCAGTCAGGGCCACCCGCCGCAGGTCCTCCAGCGGACGCGTGTGGAACAGGTTCACGGAGTACACCGGGCCCAGCACCGCCACGCTGAAATCCGGCAGGGCCTCGAGCACGTCCGCGTTCCGGATGAACTCCACCGCGCTGATGTTCGCGATATCCACCTGACCCGACAGCAGCGCCGCGTTCATCTGCGTCGGCACGCCTGTGATCGCCGTCACGCCCGGCGGCAACACCAGCGAATCCAGGATCGGCGCGACATTCGTGAAATGAATCCAACCGGCCCGGTAGGGCGTGCCGGGGGAGCGCGGTGATGGGTGATGGGTGATGGGTGATGGAGAGGACTCAGCCTCGGGCTGCGCCATCTGCCATCCGCCATCCGCCATCTGCCCGCTCACGGGACGACCTGCGCGCTGATCGCCTGCCAGTGGCCGTCTGCGTAGGCGTAGACGCGCAGGACGGACTGGATGCGCTGAGGCCCTTCGTAGAGGGTCAGGCGGGTGATGCCCGTGTGGCCGTGGATGCGGGCGGCGTGCCGTTCGATCATCAGGGTGGGGGCCGGGTCGGTGGGGAAGTGCGTGATCAGGTCGGCGCGGCCGATGCTCCTTCCGTCCGGCAGGAAGCCCAGCCAGTCGGCAGCCAGGACGCCCTCCAGGGCACCTGGGTCGCCGTGGTGGTACGCGGCGTTCCAGCGGTCGTCCAGGGCCAGCAGGGCGTCCAGGTCCGGCATGTCAGTCGGCGGCTTCGTGCTGCGCGGGGAACGTGGCGAGTTCGTTGTAGTACGCGTCGCGCAGGACGGGGAGGCGTCCGGCGTGCTGGATCATGCGGATCATGCCCTGCTCGCTCAGTTTCATGGGGCTGGTCGCGCCGGCGGCGTGCGCGATGTGTTCCTCCTGGATGGTGCCGTCGATGTCGGACACGCCCCAGTCGAGGCTCACCTGCGTCAACTCACTGCCGATCATCACCCAGTAGCCCTTGATGTGCGGGAAGTTATCGAGGTAGATGCGCGCCACGGCGAGGTTGCGCAGGTCGTCCAGGCCGGTGGTGTACTCGGTCTTCCCGAGGTTCTGCGCCAGGGTGTTCCCTAGCGGCTGGAACGCCAGCGGAATGAACGCGTGGAAGCCGCCGCCGTAGCGGGCCATGGAGTCGTCCTGCAGGTCGCGCAGGCGGTGCATGTGGTCCAGGCGTTCTTCCAGCGTCTCGATGTGCCCGTACAGCATGGTGGCGTTCGTGCGCATGCCCAGGGAGTGTGCCTCGCTGTGGATCTGCAGCCACTTCTCGGCCTTGACCTTGTTCTTCGCGACCTGCTTGCGGACGCGGTCGGCGAAGATCTCGGCGCCGCCGCCCGGCATGGCGCTCAGGCCCGCCGCCTGCAGTTCGCGCAGGACGTCCAGGGTGGGTTTCTTGCTGATCTTGCTCAGGTGCTCGATCTCGGCGGCGGTGAAGGCCTTCACCTGCAGGTCCGGGTACGCCTCACGCAGCGCGCGGACCATGGCGGGGTAGTACTCCCACTTGTGGTTCGGGTGGTGGCCGCTGCTCATGTGCAACTCCGTAATGCCGGGCACGTAGCGGCGGCCCACCTGCCGCGTGACTTCCTCGGGGCTGTAGTCCCAGGCGCGGGCCTCGTTCTTGTGCGCGGCGAACGCGCAGAACGTGCAGCCCACGTAGCAGATGTTCGTGAACTCCAGCCGCATGGAGTGCACGAAGTACACCTTGTCGCCGTGCAGCGCCGTCTTGCGCAGGTTCGCGAGGCGCATCAGGGTGTTCAGGTCACGCGTCCTGAACAGCTGCATGCCCTCTTCGAAGTTCAGGCGCTGGCCCGCTTCCACCTTCTGGACGATGGGCGCGAGCGCCGGGTCGGAGAGCCAGTTCATACGTGCAGGATACGCCCGGCCCCCACGCGGGAATGTCCCCGATCCTCACTTCGGGGCCCGGTCCGGCCCTGGTCACGCCGGGGCCCGGCTGTGAGGACCTCGAAAGAGCTGATATGACACAATTTCCAGAAGGTGAACCTCTCAGACACCGACGCCACTCGGCAGATCGCCCGGTACCGCTCGCTGGTCCGGGTGATCGCCACCCTGTCCCGGACGGCGCAGACCGAGGACCTGCTGCGCACCATGCATCAGCAGGTGCAGGCGCTGTTCGCGTCCCCCGTGACGCTGCTGGCCCGCCCCACCGCCGGGGGCGGCTGGACCGTGCAGACCCTGGAAAGCGACGTAATCAGCGAGCAGTGGATCGGGCCGCGCCGCGACGGACTGCTGGAACGGGTCGTGGCGGGCCGCGTATCGCTGGAAAACGACCTGCCGGCCTACCTGGACCGCGAGCAGCTGACGGTCGTGCGCGTGCACTACCGCGCGGACCTGCCGCACACCCTGTCCTGGATGGGCGTGCCCCTGCGCGCCGGAGGTGAGGTGCTGGGGGTGCTGTCCGTGCAGAGCTACACCCTGAACGCCTTCACGCCCGAGGACCTGGAATTCATGCAGCTGCTGGGCGTGCAGCTGGGCATCGTCCTGGAGAACGCGGCGCTGCACGAGCGGCTGCAGCGCGACGCGAACACCGATCCCCTGACCGGCCTGCTCAACCGCCGCGAGTTCGCCGCGCGCGGCGAGGCGGCCCTGCGCGCCCCGGGGGACTGGACGCTGGCGGTGCTGGACGTGCAGGACTTCAAACGCATCAACGACGAGCAGGGGCACGCGGTGGGGGACGTGGTCCTGCGCGGCATCGGGGAGGCGCTGCTGGATCTGACCGCCGCGCGCGGTCAGGCGTTCCGGCTGGGCGGCGACGAGTTCGCGCTGCTGCTGCCGTTCGGCACTGGGCGCGCCGCGTCGCAGATCCGGACGGGGCTGGACGTCCTGTCCGGGAGGGTCCTGCCGGCCCGGCCGTTTCTGAACGTGGGACTGGTGGCCTGCCGGCCCGGGGAGACCCTGACGGACTGGCTGCGCCGCGCGGACGCGCGGATGTACGCGGCGAAGCAGGCGGGCGTGCACCTGCTGCCCGCGCCGGAGGACACGCCGTGACCGGGACCGGCCCCCGCGACCCCGGCAGGCGCTACGCTGAGGACATGAAGCCCGAAGAGCATCGTTCTGAAACAGAACGTCCCGGCGGGACGGACCGCCCGGCCGACCCCACCCCGGAGCGCTGGACGGTGGACGCCATCGAGGACACGCCGCGCGGCCCGGTCGCCCGGCTGGAACGCCCCGACGGAGAGACCGTGGACGTCCCCGCCCGCCACCTCCCGGACGGCGTGCGCGAGGGAGACCTGCTGGCCGTGCAGGACGGCCCGGACGGCGTGATCTTCCGCACGCTGCCCGAAGAGACGCAGGAGCGGCGCGAGCACGCGCAGGCGCAGCTGGACGCCCTGAACGCCCGTCAGGCCCCGCCCACCAACGAGCAGGGAGAGATCGACCTGTGACCGGCCCGAAGAAACCCACCCCGTCCGACCGGGCGAAGAAGGCAGGCTCCGGAAAAACGGCTGCCGGAAAAACCGCCGCGAAGAAATCGGGCGCGAAGAAGGCCGACACGCGGAACGACCCCGCCGCGACCGCCACCCCGAAAGCCCCACCGAAACCCACCGCGAACGCCGGGGCGAAACCCCCACCCCGCCATCGCACGAAGGGCAAAACGCCCGCCCGGAAGGGCCCCAGCCCCTCGGACCTGCTGGGCGTCCTCGTGCTGATCGGCACCGCCAGCCTCGCCGCGTGCGGCTGGATGAAACAGGGCGGCCAGAGCGGCGACACGAAACCCACCGGCGGCCCCGCCGGGCAGGTCACCATCCGCTTCCTGGACATCGGGCAGGGCGACGCCATCCTCATCCAGAGCCCCGAAGGCAAGACCGCCCTGATCGACGGGGGCCGCAGCAGCGACCGCATGCGCGACTACATCCGCGACCTGAACCTCGAAAAACTCGACCTGATGATCGCCTCGCACGCCGACGCCGACCACATCGCAGGCCTCGTCCCCGCCGCCGCGCTGAAACCGCGCGTGTTCATCAACAACGGCCTGGGCGGCACCACCCAGACCTGGGACCGCCTCGTCGGCGCCCTTCAGGACGTCGGAAGCACCTTCACCAAGGCCAGCAACCAGACCGTGAACCTCGGCAGCGTCAAACTCCGCGTGATCGCCCCACCCCCCGGCATGGGCGACGACCAGAACGAGAACAGCGTCGGCGTCGCCGTGCAGTTCGGCACCTTCCGCGCCCTGATGACCGGCGACAGCGAAACCCCGGAAACCGAGGGCTGGCTCGCGCAGGAACGCGACGACCTCAAAGGGCCCTTCCAGGTGTACAAGAGCATCCACCACGGCGCCGCGAACGGCGACAGCGCCGCCTGGCTCGCGTACGTCCGCCCGGAGAACGTCGTCGTCAGCGTCGGCGCCTCCAACACCTACGGCCACCCTACGAAAACCGCCCTGAACCTCTACAAGCAGGCCGGAGCGCGCGTGTACCGCACCGACCGCCAGGGCACCGTCACCGTCCAGGGCAGCAGCGACGGCACGTACACCATCACCACGGACCGCTGAACGGGCATGGGAACGGGGGCGTCGGCTGCCCGGACGCCCCCGCTCTGTGCCGCGTTTACGCGTCCTGTTCGGCCCAGAGGGCGCGCATCTCGTCGCTGCGTTCCAGCAGGTCGGGCAGGGTGCCCTCGTCGGTGATGCGGCCGTTTTCCATGAGGAGGATGCGGTCGGCGCGCAGGAGGGCGGCGCGGCGGTGGCTGACGACGAGGCAGGTGGCGTCGGTCTGGGCGAGGCCCTGCCAGAGTTGCGCCTCGGTGCGGGCGTCGAGGGCGCTGCTGACGTCGTCGAAGACGAGGAGGTCGGCGGGGCGGGCGAGCATGCGTGCGACGGCGGCGCGCTGGATCTGCCCGCCGCTGAGTTTCACGCCGCGCGCGCCGACGGGGGTGTCGAGGCCGCCGCTGAGGGCGTGCAGGTCGGGTTCGAGTACGGCGAGCTGCACGGCGCCGCTGAGGTGGGCTTCGTCGGCGCCGCTGGTGATGTTCTCGCGCAGGGTGTCGCTGAAGAGGTTCGGGAGTTGCGCGGTGTACGCGCTGCGGGGTGGCACGAGGAACGAGGCGGGGTCGTCCTGAATCTCGCCGTTCCAGGCGACGGTGCCGGACTGGGTGGGGATCAGGCCCAGCACGGCGCGCAGCAGGGTGCTCTTGCCGCTGCCGATGCGGCCGGTGACCACCACGAACTCGCCCCGCTGCACGCTGAAGCTCGCGTCGTGCACACCCAGGCCGCTGGGGTGCAGGGCGGTCAGGCCGTCCACGAGCAGCTCGCGCAGGGGGATGGCGGCGGGGGCGGGGGGCGCGGCTGGGGCCTCCTTGCGCAGGTGCGCGTCGTGGTGCTCGACGATGGTGGTGTCCGGCGCGTCCTGCAGCAGGCGGGTCATGCGGTCGTAGCTGACGCCCGTGCGGCGGTGACGGGCGATCGCGTCCCCGAAGAACCCCATGCTGCCGGTCAGGCGGGGCAGCAGCCCGATGAACAGCACGAAGTCCGCGACGTCCAGCGTCCCGCCGCGTACCTTGTTCGCGCCGAGCAGCAGCACGAGCCCCACGGCAAGGTTCACCATGTTCGTGTTCACGCCCCGGATCAGTTCGGTCAGCAGGACGTCCCGCAGGGCGGCGTGGCGGCGCGTCTCGCCCAGGGCGCGCAGGTGCGTGACCATGCCGCCTTCACGCGCGGCGAGTTTCACGGCGCTGACCGCCCCGAAGGTCTCGCCGATGAAGTCCGTGACGCGGGCGGTCGCCTCGCGCATGCGGCGGCGGTACGCGCGGATGGTGGGCGACAGGCGCTGCACGAACACCACCATCAGCAGCAGCGGCGTGCACACCAGCGCCGTGATCAACGGGTCCACGCGCGCCATTAGCGTGATCGCCACGACGGAGTACAGCACGAAGCCCGCGCCGTCCACCCACACTTCCGTGTACCCGGCGACGTCGTCCACGTCGTCCCGGAAGCGGCTGACCGCCTCGGCGGGCGTGTCGGGCAGGCGGCGGGAGCGGCGGGCGGTGAGCAGGTAACTCAGGAGGTTGCGGCGCACCAGGGCGTCCAGGGTGTACCACAGCTCGATCCACGCGCGGAACGCACCGTAGAAGATCCCGAAGCGGCTCAGGCGCACGAACGCGAACCACGCCACCGACACCCACGCCGCGGCAATCGCCGGATTGATCGGCTGCCCGCCGGTCTTCAGGCCGTCGGCCTGCTCCAGCGCGCGGAACACGCCACTGACCGCCAGGGTCAGCAGCGCCGGGCTGGCATGCACCATGCCCCACATGAACAGGTTGAACGCGAACAGCCCCGGCTTGTAGCGGAACAGTTCCTTCGACAGCGCGAACGTCCGCTCCTTCACGGGCACGGGCGGCTGGGGGAGGGGAGAGGTGGTCATGCGAGCACTCCTTCGTGTTCGTTCAGCTGTCCGGCGCGCAGCAGGGCCGCGTAGTGACTGCGGGGGTCGCGGGCGAGGTCGTCGCGGCGGCCGTCCTCCAGCACCTCGCCGTCCCCGAGGACCAGAATCCGGTCGGCGCGGGCGACGGTGTCGAGGCGGTGCGCGATGATGATCGCGGTGCGGCCCGACAGCAGGCGGGTCATGGCGGCGGTCAGCAGGGCCTCGGTGGCGGGGTCGAGGCGGCTGCTGGGTTCATCCAGGATGATCAGGCTGGGGTCGCGCAGCATGACGCGCGCGAACGCCAGGAGTTGCGCCTCCCCGGCGGACAGGCTCCCGGTCGGCAGCGGCGTCCGCACGCCGTCGGGCAGGCGGGCCAGCCAGGCGCTCAGGCCGACCTCGTGCAGCGCGGCCTCGACCTGCGCGTCGGTGACGTGCGGGTCGAAGAAGCTGAGGTTGTCGCGCACGCTCGCCTGGAACAGCTGCACGTCCTGCGTGACGACCGCCACGCGCGAGCGCAGCTCGTGCAGGGGGGTGGCCTGCACGTTCACGCCGCCCAGCAGGATCTCGCCCTGCGTCGCGTCGTACAGCCGCGAGATCAGGCGGGTCAGGGTGGTCTTGCCGCTGCCGGTGCGGCCCAGCAGGCCCACGGTCTGCCCGGCGGGCAGGTCGAAGGTCACGCCGCGCAGCACGCCGCGCGCCGCCGCGTCTTCGGGGGCGTAGCTGAACGTCACGTCCCGGAACGCCAGCGGCAGCGGCCCCGCCGGGAGGGAAGTGGTCCCGCCGCGGACGGCGCTGCGCAGCGCGAGCAGTTCCGACACCCGCCCCAGGCTCGCCCCGGCCTTCTGCAGATCCTGAAGCTGCTGCGTGAGCTGATCGATGGGTTCCTCCACCAGCGTCATGTACTGGTACAGCAGGAACGCCGTGCCCAGCGTGATCGCGCCGCTCGCGTACAGGCCGACCGCCGCGCCCAGCACGCCCACGTACCCGACCGCGAACAGCGCCATGCTCAGCTGCCACACCACACTCCGCCGCCGCCACGAGTTGATCGAGCGCGTGAAGAAATTGCGCTGCACGTCCAGGAAGCGCCGCAGGTGATGTCCGCCCGCGCCCAGGCTGCGCACGTCCTCCAGGCCCGCCAGTCGCTCCTCGACGAAACCGAACAGCCGCGCGCTCGCCTCACGCTCCAGGCGGGTGGGTTCCACACCCAGCTTCCGCACGCGGTTCATCGCGGTCAGCGTGATGGCGGTGAACACGGTCACGCCCAGCCCGATCCGCCAGTCCTCCCGGAAGAACATGACCAGCGCGCCGGTCAGCAGCAGCGCCGCGCCGAACACCCGCACCGCGAACTGCGAGAAGAAGTTGCTCAGGGCCGTCACGTCCCCGTCGATCCGTTCGATCATCTCGCCCGGCGTGCGCTCTTTGTGCTCGCGCATGTCCAGCGACAGCAGGTGCGCCATCAGGTCCGCGCGCAGGCGATTCGTGGCGGTCCAGCCGACCCGCGCGCCCACGTACGTCGCCCCGGCCGTCATGAGCTGCACGCCCACCGCCAGCAGGATGTACAGGCCCGCCAGCCGCACCAGCCCCGCGACGTCCGCGCCCGCGCCCCGCTTCGCGTTGTCCACGAACTGTTGCAGCAGCTGCGGCAGCAGCAGGTTCAGGCCCGTCCCCGTCAGCAGCAGCGCCGCCAGCGCCCCCACCTGCCACTTGAGCGGCCCCAGGTACGTGCCCAGCACCCCCAGCGCACTCCGGGGCGGCGAATCAGGCGGAACAGACGAAGACACAGCGGCAGAGGACGACATCCTCCCAGGCTAGCCACCCGGCGCTGGAAGCGCATCCGCCGAGTGGCGCATGGAGGGGGAGTTGTGGGAAGTGGGGAGTGGGTCGGTTGCCGTGCGCGGTCACGTCCGGGGCGCGGGGTGGTGGGGGTCACTGGCCTGCCGTGCACGTTTCCGCCCGATGCAGGTCACCCCCACAACCCACTGCCTACACCCCACAACCCTTACTTCACCCCGCGGATGCCCTGTACGAGCGCGGCGCTGACGAGCGTGATGACGGCCGCGACGAGGAACAGGGGGGTGTAGCCGCCGAGGCTGGTGACGAACAGGGCGCACAGGGCGGGCGCGAAGGTCTGGGGGAGGGTGAGGGCGACGTTGATCACGCCGAGGTCGCGGGCGCTGTCGTGCGCGCTGGGCAGCACCTCGGTGATGAGGGCGACGTCCACGGCGAGGTACACGCCGAAGCCTGCGCCCATGAGGGCGGCGGCGGCGAGCGTGCCGGGCCAGGTGGGCAGCAGCGCCAGGGTCAGGAGGCCGGCGGCGATGACGACGGTGGAGCCGATCACGAACACCTTGCGTCGTCCCAGGCGGTCGCTGAGGATGCCGCCGAGCATGACGGTCAGCAGTAGGGCGCCCCCGGCGGCGAGGTTCGCCTGGAACACCCCGGCGGCGGGGTCTTTCAGGCCGACGCGGTCACGCAGGAAGTACAGGAGGTACGTGGTGCCCAGCGCGTACCCGAGCGTGACGAGCCCGCGCGTGAGCCATGCCAGCGCGAAGTCCCGGTGCTGCAGGGGGCTGAGGAAGCCCGCCAGGGACAGGGGGGCGGGTGGGGTGGCGGGGGCCTGCGGGTCGCGGCTGGTCAGGACGAAGCCCAGCATGGCGAGGAGCAGCAGCGCGCCCAGCAGGGCGTACTTGGCGAGCATGACGGGCAGCAGGCCGGTGAGGCCCACGCCGAGGATCGTGCCGAGCACCTGGGACAGGCCCGCGAGGCCGCTGACGGTGGCGCGCTGGCTGGGGGGAACGCGGTCGGGGATGACGGCAGTCAGCGCCGCCTGGTAGGCGTTCAGCGCGAGCTGCGTCAGGCCCCACCCGGCGACCAGGATGGGCACGCTGCCGCCCACGCCCAGCAGCAGCAGGCCGGCGGTCGCGGCGACGGCCCCGCCGATCAGGTACGGGCGGCGGCGGCCCAGGGCGCCGCGGGCGCGGTCACTCAGCGCGCCGAAGATGGGGTTGGCGAGCAGGCTGATCAGCGCGCCCACGCCGAGGATCAGGGCGAGGTTCGCCTCCTTGCGGCCCTCGTCGAGGCTGATGAGCTGCTCGCCGATCAGGACCTGCCCGGGGGCGTTGAACGCCATCCACATCGCCAGGGTCGCCAGGGTGTACGGCAGCATGAACCGCCACGACACGGGCGTGCTGGGCACCAGGGGTGCGGGGGCGGCGTTCACGCCTGCTCCCGCAGCCACGCCTGATACCAGTCGAAGCTGTCCTTGCGGGTCCGCACCTGCGTCCCGAAATCCACGTGCACCAGCCCGAAACGCTGGTCGAAGCCGTCCGCCCACTGAAAATTGTCCATGAGAGTCCACGCAAGATACCCGCTGACCGGCGCACCTTTCTGGACTGCCATTCGGGTGGCCTCGATGTGCGCCTCCAGGGAGCGGATGCGCGCCGCGTCCCACACCCGCCCGTCCGCGTCCGGCGTGTCCGGCAGGCCGCACCCGCGGCCCGTGACGACCAGCGGCGGGCAGGTGTCCCCGTAGCGGCCTTTCAGGTCCAGCAGCGTCCGGGTGAGGCTTCCGGCCCGGGTCGCCTCGTCCTCCGGGACGGCGTTCAGTGTGGCCCCGAAGGGACGGCGCGGGTCGGCCCGCACCCGGTCCGGCGGGGCGTCGTTCACGCCCAGGACATCCAGCGGCGCGGCGATCACGTCCAGGTCACCGGAGCGCACCACCTCCAGCACCTGCGGGGCGTGCTCGCGCAGCAGGTCCAGCACCGGCGCGGGGTACGCGGCGCGCAGCAGGGGATCGGTGAACAGGTGGTTGTGCAGCGCGTCCATCAGGGCCGCCGCCTGCACGTCCGCGTCGCGGTCCGTGGCGGGCCACGCCGGGGCGTACGTGTTCGCGATGCCCACCTGCCGTGCGCCCGCCTCGCGCAGCGCCCGCGCCGCCAGCCCGTGCCCCAGCAGCTGGTGGTGCGCCGCCGGGAACGCGCCCAGGCCCAGCGTCCACCCCGGCGCGTGCGTGCCGTGCGCGTACCCGCGCAGCATCACCACGGACGGCGCGTTCAGCGTCATGAACGCCGCCGCGCGGTCCGCCAGCCGCTCCCCGACCAGGAACGCGTACTCCTCGAAGCGGTACGCCGTGTCGCGGCTCAGCCAGCCGCCCGCGTCCTCCAGTTCCTGCGGCAGGTCCCAGTGGTGCAGCGTCACCCACGGCTGCACGCCCACGCCCAGCAGCTCGTCCATCAGGCGGTCGTAGAACGCGACGCCCGCCGGGTTCGCCCGGCCGCGCCCGCCGGGCTGCACGCGCGGCCACGCCACGCTGAACCGGTACGCGCCCACGCCCAGCTCGCGCAGCAGCGCCACGTCCTCCGGCCAGCGGTGGAAGTGGTCGCAGGTGACGTCCCCCGTCGCGCCGCCCCGCGTGCGCCCCGGCGCATGGCTGAACGTGTCCCACACGCTCACGCCGCGCCCGCCCTCCTGCACGGCGCCCTCGATCTGGTACGCCGATGTCGCCATACCCCACACGAACCCGTTCGGAAATCCTGTCATCCGGCCTCCGGTGGCGTGGGGCGCAGCACCACGTCCACCCGGGCGAACTCGGAGAGCTGCGCCGCAGAGCGAGCAGGGGTCAAGCGGGTTCCGGGCGTGCAGTGAGCCGCCCGGTGTCCTGTCCGGGCGGTGAACGAAACAGACGGAATCCGTACCATGATCCTTCACATTCTGCCCCGCCCCCCACCTGTGGCGTGCAGGGCGGGCGCGCGGCCCGTATAATGCGCGGGTTATGCGGATGGTGACGGTAGGAACGCGCGGCAGCACCCTTGCGCTTGCACAGACCCAGTGGGTGGTGGCTCGCCTGAAAGAGGAATGGCCGGACACGGACTTCCGCATTCAGACCATCAGCACGAAGGGCGACCGCAACCGCGGCAGTCTGGAGGCCATGGCGCAGAAGGGGGACAAGGGCTTCTGGGTCAAGGAGATCGAGGACGCGCTGCTCGCCAAGCGGATCGACATCGCGGTGCACTCCCTGAAGGACCTGCCCACCGAGCAGCCCGAGGGGCTGGAGGTCAGCTCCATTCCCCGGCGCGTGGACGCGCGGGACGTGCTGATCGGCAAGGAAGGCATGAAACGCCTCGCGGACCTGCCGCAGGGCGCCCGCGTGGGCACCAGCAGCGTGCGCCGCAAGGCATTCCTGCGCGCGTACCGCCCGGACCTGCAGGTCATCGACCTGCGCGGCAACATCGACACGCGCCTCGCGGCGCTGGCCGGGAACGAGTACGACGCGATCATCCTGGCCGCCGCCGGCCTGATCCGCACCGAGATGCGCCACCGCATCGACGAGTTCGTCGAACCCGACATCATGCTCCCCGCCCCCGGCCAGGGGGCCCTGGCGCTGGAAACCCGCGCGGACGACGACCTGACCATTGAGGTCGCGTATGCCATTCACGACCACACCACCGACGACCGCATCACCGCCGAACGCGAATTCCTCGCGGGCCTCGGTGCCGGGTGCATGGCCCCGGTCGGCGCGCACGCCACCGTCAAGGGCGGCCTGCTGACCCTGGAAGGCTGGGTGGGCGCCCTGGACGGCGGGCACGTCATCCGCGCCACCACGCAGGGCGACCCCAGCGAATGCGCCGACCTGGGCGCGGAACTCGCCGCCGACATGCTTGACCGCGGCGCGCAGGCCCTGATCGACGCGGCGCGCAGCTGACCTTGCCCGACCAGCCCGTTTCTCCCGCTGGTCCGCGCCGTAGCCGCTTTCTGATCCCCACCCTGGCCGTGCTCGTGTGGCTGGGGGTCGGGCTGTGGCAACGCACCCAGGTGGGCACGGCAGTTCCAGACGCCCTGCTGGCCGAGCTGCCCCTGACCGTCGCCGTGTTCGCCGCGACGTTCGTCTGGCAACGCCGGCGCCGCCGATAGGCGTCCGCGACCGACCTGCCAGCCTTGCGAGCTGGCGGGTAATGTCGTTCTGTGGGAGCCGGCCGTCCGGCCCAGCGGGCCACCCTCGCCCTCAGACCCTTCGACCCTAGACCCCTGGCTGCGGCCCCCCGCCGCCGCGACTACCATGCCAGTGATGCCCAGCGACGCCACCCCGCCCGCCCACGCGCCCCGACTGGCACTGATCCACACGGGCGGCACGATCGCCAGCCGCCCCAGCCCCGACGGGCGCGGCCTCACCCCCCAGACGCCCCCCGCGCTGCCCGGCCTGGAACAGGTGCAGGTCACCGAAGCGCAACCGTTCAGCCTCCCCAGCCCGCACATGACGCCCGCGCACATGGGGCAGCTGGCGGCCCTGATCCGCGAACTGGCCCCCACGCACGACGGCGTGGTCGTCACGCACGGCACCGACACCCTGGAGGAAACGGCGTTCGCGCTGCACCTGATGCTGGACGTGAAGGTCCCGGTCGTCCTGACCGGCAGCATGCGCCACGCCGAGGAGATCAGCTGGGACGGCCCCGCCAACCTGCTGGACGCCGCGCACGTCGCCCTGCACCCCCACACGCCCGGCCGCGGCCCGCTCGTCGTGATCGGCGGGGACATCTTCGACGCGCGGACCGTCACGAAGATCCACACGACCGCCGTGGACGCCTTCGGCGGGTACCCCGGCCCCATCGGCCGCATCGACCGCGAAGGCCACACGCCGCGCCTGCACTACTTCGCCATGCCCGAACCGCGCGCCACGTACCACCCCGCCCACCTGCAAGCGCGCGTGGAGATCCTCTACGCCTACGCCGGGTGGACTGGCGAAGGCTACGCCGAGGCCGCCGAGCGGGCCGACGGGCTGGTCATCGCGGCGCTCGGCACCGGGAACCTCCCCGCCGAACTCCTGCCGCTCATCCAGGGCACGGAGAAGCCCGTCGTGATCGCCACCCGCACCCACGCGGGGCCCGTCCTGCCGGTGTACGGCTACGTGGGCGGCGGCGCGACCCTGGTCGAGGCGGGCGCGATTCCCGCCAGTTTCCTGAACGCCCACAAGGCCCGGCTGCTGCTGCTGATCCTGCTCGGGCAGGGCCTCACGCGCGAGCAGATCCAGACCGTGTTCGAACGCGACGAGTTCTGAACCTGGGCTGACTGCTCAAGCGAAACCCCACCCCAGGCCAGCAAGGCGGGGTGGGGTTTTCCCTGCGGTTTACGCGAGGTCGAGGCGGATCAGGAAGCGGCCGCAGCTGGGGCACTTCACGGGGGGCAGTTTGCCCTGTGCGGCCTTCTGCTGGACGTTGACGGGAAGGTTCACGTTGCAGCCGCTGCAGCGTCCGGCCTTGATCTCCACGACGCCCAGGCCCTTCTTGGCGCGGCGGATCATGTCGTACTCCCGGATGGTGCGCGCGTCGAGGTTCCCGGCGAGCTGCGCGCGTTCCTGACGGTCCGCTTCGCCCTGGTCGCGCAGGCCCTGCACGCGGGTCTCGTCCTGCTCTTCCAGCGTGCCCAGGGTGGGGCGCAGGGCGCGGTGCTGGCCGCGCAGGTCCGCGGCGCGCGCCTGGAGGGCCTGCTGCTGCTCGCGCAGGGGGGCGAGGTCCTCCTCGAGTTCGTCGGCGCGTTCGCTGAGCATCTGGATGCGGCTGCCGTACTGCGACTGCGCGCGGGCGTCGAAGGCGTTCTTCTCCTGCTCCTCGCGCGCGCGGCCGACCTGCTCGCGGATGCTGGACAGGTCGAGTTCGGTGCGGCGGATGTTCTTCTCGACGCCTTCCAGAGTGATCTCGGTGTCCTCGAGGGCGTTGTTCAGGCGTTCCTGCTCGGCACGGGCGTCACGCAGTTCGGTGGAAATGTTGCCTTCCTCGTCGCGCAGGCGGTCGAGGTTCAGGTCGAGTTCCTGAACGCGGTGCAGGCGGCGAAGGGGGGAGGTGTCGCTCATCACTGGCAGTCTACCCCCGTTCATGAGTTCGGAGGTCAACTGAGTATTCATCTGCCGGTCTGGCGCGCGGGTCATGGCGTGACCGGGGTGTGCGTCTGGGTGCGTGCGGCGCGGCGGTACAGGCCCAGGTAGATCGCCAGGACGCTCGCGCCGTACATCAGCAGCGTCCACGCGAACAGCGCGTTGAAGGCGGTGGTGAAGGGCAGCGCGCCGCGCACCACGCCCGACAGGACGCTGCTGATCGCCCAGCCCAGGTCCCACGCGATCAGGTTCACGGCGGAATACATGGGCCGGTCCTCCTCGGGCAGGGTGGTCATGGCGTAGGCGCTGTACACGGGTCCGGCGGCGTTCATCAGGGCGCCGCGCGTGAACAGCGCCGCCGTGACCATCCACAGCTGCGGCGCGAAGCCCAGCACCGCCAGGAACGGCAGGCTGCACGCCTGCACGAGCAGCACCGCCTGCAGCTGCCCCATGCGGCGCACCAGCAGGGGTTGCAGCAGGGCCGTGGCGGCGGTCGCCAGGCTGGTCCAGGCGAACAGGGTGCCCAGGCCCGCGTAGGACACGCTGAATTTGCCCTCGATGAACACGTTCAGGAACGGGATGGTCGCGCCCGCCCCCAGGCCCACGAGGATGTTCGGCAGGACCAGCCGGGCCATGGTGGCGCGGTCCCGGACGTGGAAGCTGCGCCCGGTGGGTTTCGTCTTCCCGGTGGGTTTCAGGCCCAGGACGGGCAGCACGCCCAGGAGTTGCAGTCCGGCGGCGACCAGCAGCGCCGCCCGTAGCGCCCCCAGCGCGTCCGGCGCGGTGCCGGTGCTCTGGGCGTACAGGGTGGGAATCTGCCCGCCCAGCAGGTTCCCCAGGAAGCCCGCGCCGGTCATCAGGGCGTTCTGCACGCTGAACAGCGTGACGCGGCTGCGTTCGTCGCTGTTGTTCGCCATGAACGGCGACGCGGCGACCATGCTCAGCGCGCCGCCCGCGCCCTGCACGACCGCGCCCACGATGACCAGCACCGGCCCGTTCGCCAGGACCAGCAGACCCAGGCCCAGCAGGTTCAGGGCCGCGCCGACCTTCAGCGCGTGCGCGTTGCTGATGCGCCGCGCGACCGCCACCGCCGGGAGGCTCAGGCACGCCAGGGTGATGGCGGGCAGCGCGTTCATGACGCCCTGCCACTCGGCACCCAGGCCCAGCGCCCGCAGGTAGAAGTTCAGGAACAGCGCCGTGAACGCCTGCGACAGCCCGAACGCGAACACCGACGCCAGGAACAGCCACACCTGCCGCGAGAAGCGCCACGTCTGCCCCCGCTGCGCGTTCAGTGGATCGCCGCTCACGCCACGCCGACTTTCGGGCAGAAGCTCGCCATGACGCACGCGCCGCACTCAGGTTTGCGGGCCGCGCAGACCCGGCGGCCGTGCAGGATCAGCGCGTGGTGCAGGAACACCCACCGTTCACGCGGGAACAGGCGCTGCAGGTCCGATTCCACCTTGTCGGGGTTC
Source organism: Deinococcus sedimenti (assembly GCF_014648135.1). NCBI lineage: Bacteria > Thermotogati > Deinococcota > Deinococci > Deinococcales > Deinococcaceae > Deinococcus > Deinococcus sedimenti. The sequence goes on from NZ_BMQN01000005.1 coordinate 54,603, forward strand.
GACTGGGTGCTCAGGCCCAGGCGGCGCGCCAGCCGACCCACGTGCGTGTCCACCGCGATCGCCGGATACCCGAACGCGTTCGACAGGACCACGTTCGCGGTCTTGCGGCCCGCGCCCGGCAGCGCCACCACCGCCTCGAAATCGTTCGGGACCTCCCCGCCGTGCCGCTCGACCAGCAGCCGCGCCAGCGCCGCGAGGTTGCGGGCCTTGGCGCGGTACAGCCCGATCCGGCGGATGTACGGCTCGATGTCCTCCGCGTCCGCGCGGCTCATGGCGTGCGCGTCCGGGAACGCCTCGAACAGCGCGGGCGTCGCCGCGTTCACGCTCACGTCCGTCGCCTGCGCGCTCAGCACCGTCGCCACCAGCAACTCGAACGGCGTGCGGAACTCCAGTTCCGTCCGCGCGTCCGGGTACAGGCCCTCCAGCGCCGCCAGGACCTGCGGCGCCCGCACCCGCGCGCCCGGGGGCAGTCGCGCCCCAGTCTTCTTCTTCCCGCCTGTCTGCCCAGTCACCTCGCCACGCTACACCCCCCTCATGCGGCACGTCCGCGCGCCTGGGACAGCCGCAACCCCCACCCGCTCAACCGCGTACCTGACCACATGAGACTCATTGCCATCCTGCTGGGCATACTCGCCGCCATCGGCCTGCTACTGGGCTTCCTGCCGCTGCTGGGCTGGCTGAACTGGCTCCTGGTCCTGCCGCCCGCCGTGCTGGGCCTGATCCTCGCCGTGCTCGCCAAGGACCGGGGCGCGACCACCCTGAATGTCGTGGTGCTGGCCCTGGCCGCGCTGCGCCTCTTCCTGGGCGGCGGCGTGTTCTAGGCCAATTCGCCGGTTCCCGCGCACTCTTGCGCGATTCCGGGGTGAATGCTACTCTGCACAGGCCCGCGCGGACAGCGCGCGTGAACGGGTCCTTAGCTCAGTTGGTAGAGCGGCGGTCTCCAAAACCGTAGGTCGTGGGTTCAAGTCCTACAGGGCCCGCCACGAAACACCTCCACCCAGTCGGTGGGGGTGTTTTTCTCTTGCGGTTTCGGCCGCTCTGCCCCCCTGCCCGTCTGATGGAAGCACTGAGGGAATGAAGGTCAGATGTGGGCTTTACCCTACCGGACTTGGGCTGGCACTCATTAGAATGGGCCGGATCGTCCCCTGCACCGTTCAAGGAGTCCCATGAAGAACCTGCCCATCCTGTCCCTGGTCGTCCTGACCACCGTGCTCTCCAGCTGCAGCAAGATCGTCGGGGCGGCCATTCCTGCCCAGACGATCGCCAACCCCGCCGGTCTGGAAGGCAAGCAACTCGTGGCGTCCTCACCCCTGGTGATCGAGTCCGTGAAGGGCACCGTCAGCTACAGCACGGCCGGCGCCCCCTTTGATGACATCCAGATCCCGGACCTGCCCTTCGGCATCAAGCCCGGCGGGCTGGACTTCAAGACTGGCTTCAGTCAGGTGGCCGTGAACGGCGTGTGCGTGAAGCCGCAGACGTTCACCGTGACCGTCAGGGACGTGAAGGTGGACGCCAGCGACGCGGCGGCCAGCGCCACGTTCACCGCCGCATCGGGCGCGCAGTTCACGCTGACCAAGACGTCGGGTGCCGTTGACAGCGCCACGTACAGTGTCTCCGACACCAGGCTGAACGTCGCGGCGGACACCGCGACCGCCATGAAGTTCTTCTCGATCCTGACGGCGGGCGGCAAGAACACCGTGAGCGTCGCCGCCACCATCAGCGCCAGCGACAACGGTCTGGCCGGCTGCACCCTTGGCTTCACCCTCAAGGACGTCAGCGTCGTCCTGAGCAAGTTCCAGTAACTGCCCCCCGCCGGCCGCCGCTCCTGCATTCGCGGGGGCGGCGGCCGGCGCCGATCAGCGCTGCGGGGGCGTGAGCGCGTCGCGCAGCCACGCCTGGAATTCCGGCAGGGCCCGGTCGTACTGCAACGCGATGATCTCCGGCACCTCGTAGGGATGCACGGCCTTGATCCGCGCTTCGAGGTCCGGGTACTGTTCGCCGCTGGTCTTGATCAGCAGCAGACTCTCGGGGTCCTCGGCGACTTCGCCCTGCCAGCGGTACACGCTCTGCAGTCCGGGAATGATGTTGACGCACCCGGCGAGGTGTTCGGCAACGAGGATGCGGGCCAGGTCAAGGGCCCGCTCGGGGGGGAGGGTGACCATGACGACAAGTGACACGCGATCAGCATACGTCCTGTGGAAGTCAGGTCAGCAAGGGTGCCCCCCCGCCGCGTGGTTCCGCCCGCAGCGTCAACGTTCCCACAAGGGGCCGCTCGACTCTGGCAGCCGCACGGCCGGTACGCTGAGCGGATGAGAACCGTCGTCTTGATCGTGGTGCTGGTCCTGCTGGGCCTGTTCGCGGTGCTGAACACCAACGCCCTGATGTTCCCGCACACCCTGGGTCTGGGGTTCGTGACGTACACGGGCGTGCCGATGGGCCTGATCCTGCTGATCGTGGCGGCGTTGCTGGCGCTGCTGTTCTACTTCTGGGCGGGCATCACGGGACTGCGCGCGCAGGCGGACAGTGCCAAGCTGCTGCGTGACATGGAGGCGCTGCGGGTCAGCCTGGACCAGCAGGAGGGCAGCCGGTTCGCGCAGCTGCAGACGCACCTTGACGAGCGCCTGAAGGTGCTGGGTCAGGGCAGCGGTTCGGGTGAGGTCGCGGCCCTGAGTGCCCGTGTGGACGCCCTGCAGCGTGACCTGAACGTGCAACTGGCGCAGATGGACGACTACCTGAAGAGCAAGCTGGGCTGAAGGGCGGCCCGATCGCAACTGGACGCTCGTTGCACCCGGTGCAAAAGCAGGGGGCCGCGCCGCCTAGAATGCCCACGGAGGAGTACACCGCATGGCCCTTGACCGTTTTTTCCGCCGCCGTCGCCCGCAGCAGCAGCCGGGCTCGGACGTGCCTGACCTGTGGACCCAGTGCCCCGCCTGCAAGGAAGGGGTCTACAACCGTGACCTCGAGGCGGGCGCCTACGTGTGCCCCAAATGCGGGCATCACATCCGCCTGGACGCCGCGCAACGCGTGCAGGTGCTGCTCGATGAGGGCAGCTTCAACCAGCTTTCGGGGCGTGTTCACCCCACCGACGCCCTGAACTTTCAGGACACCGAGGCCTACACCGACCGCCTGCGCCGCGCGCAGAAGAAGACCGGGCGCCCCGACGCGATCCTGACCGGCACCGGCACCATCCTGGACGTGCCGGTCACGCTGGCCGTCATGGACTTCGCCTTCTCCGGAGGCAGTATGGGCAGCGTCGTGGGTGAGGAGATCGCCCGCGCGGCCGAGCACGCCGCCGCGCACGGCACGCCCCTGATCATCGTGACCGCCAGCGGCGGCGCCCGCATGCAGGAGAGTGCGCTGTCCCTGATGCAGATGGCCAAGACCACCGTTGCGCTGGAAACCCTGTCGGAGAAGGGCCTGCCGTACGTGAGCGTCCTGACCGATCCCACCACGGGCGGCGTGACCGCCAGCTTCGCGACCATCGCGGACGTGATCGTCGCCGAACCCGGCGCCCTGATCGGCTTCGCGGGACCGCGCGTGATCCAGCAGACCATCCGCCAGAACCTCCCCGAGGGCTTCCAGCGCGCCGAGTTCCTGCTGGAGCACGGCATGGTGGACGCCGTCGTGGACCGCCGCGAGCAGCGCGCGTACCTCGCGTCCCTGCTGGGCCTGCTGACCAGCCGGGAGGTGAACGCGTGACCGCCCCCATCGACACCCTGAAAGAACTCGAGGCCCGCGTCAGGGACCTGGAAGTCACCGCCCAGAAGACCGGGCAGAACCTCGACGCCGCCCTGAACCCCCTGCGCGCCGAGGTGAACCGCCTGCGCGCCCAGCAGCCCAAAGCGGCCCCGACCCGCTGGGAACGCGTGCAACTCGCCCGCGCGCAGGGCCGCCCCACCGCGCTGGACTACGTGGATCACCTGTGCATCGAGTTCACCGAACTGCACGGTGACCGCCGCTACGGCGACGACCCCGCCCTGATCGGCGGTCCCGCCCGCTGGCAGGGCGTGCCCGTCATGCTGCTGCTGCAGCAGAAGGGCCGCGACACGAAGAGCAAGATCAAACGCCGCTTCGGCAGCGCCAACCCCGAGGGCTACCGCAAGGCCGTACGCCTGATGGATCTGGCCGACAAGTTCGGGCTGCCCGTCGTGGCCCTCGTCGACACCCAGGGCGCCTACCCGGGCCTGGAAGCCGAGGAGCGCGGCCAGGGCTGGGCGATCGCCGAGAGCATCCGCCGCATGCTGAACCTGCGCGTGCCGGTCGTGAACGTCGTCATCGGCGAGGGCGGCTCGGGCGGCGCGCTCGCCATCGGCGTGGGCAACCGCGTGCTCATTCAGGAGAACGCGTGGTACTCCGTGATCTCCCCGGAAGGCGCCGCGAGCATCATCTGGAAGGACGCCAGCAAGGCCCCCCTGGCCGCCGAGGCGCTGCGCCTGACCGCCCCGGACCTCCTGAAACTCGGGATTGTCGAGGAAGTCATCCCCGAACCCACCGGGGGCGCGCACCTGAACGCCGAGGAAGCCGCCCGCGCCGTCGGTGAGGCCGTCACGCGGCACCTGCGCGAACTGGCCGCGCAGGACCCCGCCACCCTGAAGACCGACCGGGCCGCGCGCTTCCGCCGCCTGGGCGCCTACACCGAGACGCCCTGAGCCCTCATCCGCCCTGACACCCGACCCCGCCCAGGGTCGGGTGTTCGCCTACCACCGGCGCGCCGGGCAGCACGAACTGCCGGTACAGCTGCTCCAGGCAGTCGTCAGGGCTCATGAAGTAACTACCGCGCCCCGCCCTCGTGCAGGGCCGCGCGGAACTGCCCGGCGGGACCGCCGCCGTCCTCAAAACGCACGCGCAGCACGAACACCCGCGACGCCTCGGCCGAGCGCTTCACGCGCACCACCGGCCCGGCCGGATGACGGGCCGCTCCCGGCCTGGAGCAGGGACGCACGTTCCAACGATTCGATGCTGGACGGGCGGGCGGACGGTGGGCAGGATTCGTGTCATGAGGGGACCTCCGGTGGCCCCAGGCTGCGGGGCCGTCGTGCCCTCAGCGGGGCATGTCTGGCCGATGGCAACGGCCCGCACGGGCAGGTGAGGGACCTCCGTGACGATTCACTCGCAGCGGTGTCCAGCTCCACCTCGGGGCCAAGGGCACGCCCCAGGGCTCCACTTTCAACCGCCCTTCCCAGGTGCTCGATTCCGAGGCACTGAGGAAGCCCTTCACTCCCTCGGGAGGCTGCTGTCAGTGGGGAGGGGGACGAGCGTCAGGCGCAGCAGATGCCGTTCGCCGTCCGGAACGCTGAGGGCCTTGAAGCGGCGGTGCAGGTCGCGCAACTCGCGTTGCAGGGCCTTGGCGTCCTCCGGGCGCAGGTGCAGGTGCGTGGTGTTGTCCCACAGGGCCGGGAAGGCGTCGCCCAGCAGCGCATCGAGCAGGCCCGCGCCCCCACGGCTGGGCGGCTGCGGCGGCGGGAACGGCAGCAGCACGTGACTGTGCAGGCCTCGCTCATCCCCGGCGGTGTACAGCCCGAACCAGCGGGGATCGTCGGCCAGTTCACCCCACGCGCGGGTCAGGGCGTCCAGCACCGAGCGGCGCGAGTTGTCCAGCGACTCCTCGTACAGGGCCTGCACGGTCGCGGCGTCCGTCGCGGCGAACGGCACGAAGTACCGCCGGGAGGACGCGCGGTAGTGCTGCACGGCGCGGCCCGCGCGGGCCTCGGTGCGCGTGACCACCAGCAGGCCCAGCCGCTGAAACTGCCGCGCGCGGTACAGCATGGCGTTCGTGGACACGCCCAGTTCGCGCGCCACGTCGGACACGCGCCGCTCGCGGTAGATGAACGGCTCGAAGAACTGCCGGGTGTACGCGTCGGCCAGGACCCGCGCGGCCGCCGGGTCGTCCAGCCGCTGCCACCCGCCGGAGTCCGTGGGGGCGCCGCTGGCCTCCGGACTGACCGCTGAGCTGGGTGAATCGGGGCGTGTCATGTTCACCAGGGTACGGCGCACGCTGCCCAGCATGGAGACCACATGCTGAACGTGCCCGCCTTCCTCCCCCTGTGGCTGGGACAGGTCATCACGCAGATCGGGGACCGCGCCCTGAGCCTCGCGCTGGGGTACTTCGTGTTCCGCGAGACCGGCTCGGTGACTGCCACGGCGCTGCTCGCGCTGGCCGGGTACCTGCCGGGCCTGCTGTTCGGGTCGTTCGCCGGAGTGCTCGCCGACCGCTGGGACCGGCGCCGGGTGCTGATCGTCAGCCAGCTGCTGCAGGGCGTCGTGATCCTGGCGCTGCTGCTCGCCACGCAGCCCGGCTGGCTGTGGGTGGCGTACGCCGTCATGTTCACCGAACTGACCCTCAGCCTGCTGGCCCTGCCCGCCGGGGGGGCGCTGCTGCCGTCCCTGGTCGGCGAGGCGCGCCTGGCCCGCGCCAACGCCACCCTGTCGGTCGGCATGACAGTCGCGCGCCTGCTGGGCCCGCCGCTGGGCGGCCTGCTGGTCGCCCAGGCGGGCGTGACAGGCGTGGTGGTGTTCGACGCATTGACGTTCTTCGGTGCGGCGCTGTGCTTCACGCGCCTGCCGCGCGTCCCGCAGGCCCGCCCCGCTCCGGTCGGGGTGGGGGAGACGCTGCTCGGCTCCTGGCACACCCTGGCCGGAGAGTGGCGCGCGGGCCTGCGCGTGATCGGCCGCAGCGGCGTGATCCTGGCCCTAATGACTGTCCTGGCCCTGACCGGCCTGGGCGGCACGCTCGTGGACGCCGCGTACATGCCGTTCGTGCAGGGCGTCCTGAACGCCAGCGCCGCGCAGGTGGGCCTGCTGAGCACCGTCATGGGTGCCAGTACCCTGCTGGGCGGCCTGATCGCCGGGCGGGCGGTGGAGCGCCTGCCGCTGCGGCCCCTGATCGCGGGCGGCACCGCGACCGTCGGGGCGCTGATGCTCCTGATTTACACCGGGCACTCCCTGCCCCTGATGTTCACGGTGTGCGCCCTGATGGGCCTGCCGATGGTCGTGTCGAACGTGGCGCTCTCCACGAAGATCCAGCTGGCCACCCCGGACGCCTACCGGGGCCGGGTCTACGGCGCACTGGGCACCACCAGCGCCCTGATGGGCGTGACCGCCACCGGCGGCGCCGCCCTGATCGGTCAGGGAGTCGGCCCGGTCGCGCTGCTGACCGTGGCGGGCAGCGTGACGGTGCTCGCCGGTCTGGTCGCCGCCGCGCTCCTCCCAGCCCGGCCCGCCGCCCCCACGCAGACTGGCGTGGAATCCTGACCGGCGCGGAGCTGAAGCGTGACGCGGTGGGATGGCAGTGAACCGATGCGCCCGGGAGCACCACCCGCAGCCACCCGGTGCAGCAGTTCCGGCGCACGCAGTCAGGCGGAGCGACGCCTTCGCATCTGGCCGCAGAGTGGGGGTTCCCGGTGGTGGCCGCACTGGACGACCCTCGTGTGCCGTCCTGCCGGGTGACGTAGCCTCGGGCATGCCTGACCTGTCCACCCTGCTGGCCTTCAGCGTCGCGGCGCTGGCCCTGATCCTGATTCCCGGTCCCAGCGTGCTGTACATCGTGGCGCGCAGCCTCCACCAGGGACGGCGCGCCGGGCTGGTGTCGGCGCTGGGCGTGCAGACCGGCGGACTGGTGCACGTCCTGGCCGCCACGCTGGGCGTCTCGGCGCTGGTGCTGTCCAGCGCGCTGCTGTTCAGCGTCCTGAAGTGGGTGGGGGCCGCGTACCTGATCGTGCTGGGCATCCGCACCCTGCGCGCGCCCGCCCCGGACACCCTGACGGTCACCGTGCCGGACGCGCCGCCGCTGACGCAGATCTACCGGCAGGGCGCGGTCGTGAACGCCCTGAACCCCAAAACCGCGCTGTTCTTCCTGGCGTTCCTGCCGCAGTTCGTGCATCCCGGGCACGGGCCCGTGTGGGCGCAGACCCTCACGCTGGGACTGGTGTTCCTGGGGCTCGCCACGCTGAGTGACGGCGCGTACGCCCTGCTGGCGGGCAGCCTGGGGCAGCGGTGGCAGGGGAACCGGGTGTTCGCCCGGCGGCAGCAGAAGGTCTCGGGTGGGGTGTACCTCGCGCTGGGCGTGGGCACCGCCCTGATCCCCCACGGGTCATGAGGGCTGGGGCAGGTCGGCTAGCGCTCCCACGCTGAGCGCCGCGCCACCCGCCAGCGCCCGCTCGCGCACGCGCGGGTGCGCGTGAACGTGCCACGCGGGCAGCCCCGCCGCGACCGCGCCGCGCACGTCATGCTCCGGACTGTCCCCCACGTACGCGCCCGCCCCGGCAGGCAGGCCCAGGGCGTCCAGCATCACCCGGACGGGCAGGGGATCGGGTTTCAGCGCCCCCACCTCACCCGCGATGACGACCACCTCGAACACATCGGGGAAGCAGGCCTGCACCCGCGCCCGCTGCGCCGGGCCGTCATACGCGTTGGATAGCAGCGCCAGCCGCACCCCGGCCCCCCGCAGATCACGCAGCAGCTCCGCCGCGCCGGGCATGGGCAACGTCGCCGCCACCAGCGCCCGCGTGTACAGGCCCAGGTGCTCCTCCGTCAGGGGCACGCCGTACGCCGCGAGCGTCCGCCCCAGCCGCTCGGCATCCTGCCGCAGCGGGTCGGCCAGTCCGGTCTCCACCCGCGCGTCGCAGTGTGTCCAGCGCGTGAATGTCCGCCGCGACGAAATCCGTCAGCGTACCGTCGAAATCGAAGGCCAGGAAACGCAGCGGGGCGGGCAGGTCGGGACGCACCCCGGCAGCCTACCCGCCCCACCTGTCGCGCGCGGCCTCAGCCGAGCATGTCGAGTTCCTGCACGCCGCTCAGGAACTCGCGTTGCGGGTACTCGTCCGGGTCGAAACCCCGGTCGCCCTCGGCGGGCGTGACGCTCAGGGACGCGAAATCGAACAGGGTGCGGTCCATCAGGTGGCTGGGGGTGACGCGGGTCAGGGCGCGGGCGATGTTCGTCAGGCGGCCCGGATGCTCCCGCTCCCAGCCTTCGAGCATCTCGCCGACGACCTTGCGCTGGAGGTTTTCCTGGCTGCCGCAGAGGTTGCAGGGAATGATCGGGAATTCGCGCGCCTGCGCGTAGCGGATGATGTCGGCCTCCGCGACGTACGCCAGGGGGCGGATCACGACGTTGGTGCCGTCGTCGCTCTGGAGTTTGGGCGGCATGGCCTTCAGGCGCGCGCCGAAGAACAGGTTCATGAACAGCGTTTCCAGGATGTCGTCGCGGTGGTGGCCCAGTGCGATCTTCGTCGCGCCGATCCTGCGGGCGTGGGCGTACAGGATGCCGCGGCGCAGGCGGCTGCACAGCGCGCAGGTGGTCTTGCCTTCCGGCGTCTTCTCCTTGACGACGCTGTACGTGTCCTGGGTCAGGATGTCGAAGCGCACGCCCAGTTCCGTCAGGTAGCGGGGCAGGACGTCCTTCGGGAAGCCCGGCTGACCCTGGTCGAGGTTCACCGCGACGATCTCGAAGTCGATGGGTGCTTTCTTCTGCAGGTGCAGCAGGACATCCAGCAGGGTGTAGCTGTCCTTCCCGCCGGACAGGCAGACCATCACGCGGTCCCCGTCCTCGATCATGCGGTAGTCGCCGATGGCCTGTCCCACCCCCTTCACGATCGTCTGGAAGAGGCGGGAGTCGGTGGTGGGGCCAGTGGCCGTTACGGGGGAAGAGGCAGTCTGGGTCATGGCGCGCTAACGGGTCATGGTACGTGCTGCACGGCGGGGCAAGTGTTCCCTGATTCCTGCATCCCTGACCTCCTCTCATGAACGGCCGGTCAAGGCCTGCTCATGAAGGGCCGTTATTCAGAAGTGTGTTCAAACAGACCATGCTGACCTCCGTCCTGCTGGGCGCGGCCCTGCTGATCGCCGGTTGTGGCGCCGCCCCGGCGCCGGTTCAGGTTCCAGTTCCGGGGCCCCCCAGCGCCGGGCAGGCCACGCCGGTCCCCGTCCTGCCGCCGACTGACCCGACCCCACCGGCGTCTCCCATACCGGTCGGGCCGACCCTGCACGTGCTGGACGACTCGCTGCTGCGCGTAACCCTGGACGACGACGCGCTGGTCATCGTGGGGACCGACCCGGGCGGCACCACCTTCGTCCGCCTGACTGGCTGCCCCGGCCCCTGCCGCCTGACCGGCCCGGCCGGGGTACTGCTGCCCGTCGCTGGCCTGCGGGTCAGGGTGCTGGACGGCCTGACCGTGCAGGCCCGCGCGCCGCTGGGTGACTGGACCGACGCCGCCCGCTACGACTGACCGTGCAGTTCAGAGGCATCGCGGGAAATCTGCGGCGTCCCTGAACACCCCCGACAGGCAGGGCGGCGCGGCTCCCCGGACAGCACAGGGGCCGGAACGAAACAGCGGCGTGAGTGCTGCGCGGGACAGCCAAGCCACAAGGGACGCTCATGCTTTCTGTGGACGGCGTAGTGGCCCGCGCGTGGCAGACTGCCACTCATGACGGCCCCCGCCGCAGCTTCCGTTCAGACTCACCCGCTAGAGTGGCGCGGATGAGAGCGTTCAATGTCCTGGGAGGCGTCCTGCTCGCCGGAGCGGTCGGCGTGGGCGGCCTGTGGGCCGCGTGGGGCCGCGACCTGCCCAGCGTCTCCGACCTGGACGTCCTGGAATTCAGCGGGCAGACCCGCGTGTACGACCGCGCCGGAACGCTGGTCGGCACCCTGACCCCCAGCCTCAGCAGTGGCGGCAGCGTGAACCGCGACCTGCTCAAGGCCGGGCAGATCAGCCCCTGGCTGCAGAAGGCGGTCGTGACCAGCGAGGACCGCCGCTTCTACCAGCACGGCGGCGTGGACGTGATCGGCATCGGGCGCGGCCTGCTGAAGGGCCTGCTGAAGAACGACCTGGAGGGCGGCAGCTCCATCACGCAGCAGGTCGTGAAGAACACCCTGCTCGCCGACCTGCAGGGCGCGCGCACCGCGGAACGCAAGTTCAAGGAGGCGGTGCTGGCCTACCAGCTGGAACGCAACTTCGAGAAGAAGCAGATCCTGAACGCGTACCTGAACGTCATCTACTGGGGTGACGGCGGCAACCGCGACATCATCGGGGCGGGCGGCGCGGCGCACGCGTACTTCGGGAAGGACGCGGCGGAACTGAACCTCGCCGAGAGCGTGTACCTCGCCACGATCATTCCCGCGCCGAACCGCCGCTACAAGGAATTCAAGTCATACCGGCCCCTGATGAAGAGCCTGCTGGACCGCATGGTCGAGGACGGGCAGGTCACGCAGGCCGAGGCGGACGCCGCCTGGAAGACCCCCATCTACCCGGCCGGGTGGCGCATCGGCTGGAATGCGGACGGCACGCTGCGCACCGCGAACCTGGAACGCCCGGACCGCCTGGGTGAGAACCTCCAGCGGACCGAGGGCGCGCAGCGCTACCCGAACTTCTACTACCTGCAGGCCGTCGAGAAGGAACTGCTGCCCCTGATCGGCCGCAAGGCCCTGTACGGCGGCGGGAAGATCTACACCGGCATGAGCGCCCAGGCGCAGGCCGCCGCCGAGCAGGCCAGCCGCGGCGCCCGCCTGCCCGACGGCGCGACCCTGGGCGCGGCCCTGGTCCGCCCGGACAGCGGCGAGGTCCTGGCGCTGGTCGGGCAGAAACTCACGGACGAGCGGCCCAGCGACTGGAACAACGCCACGCAGGCCCGGCGGCAGGTGGGCAGCAGCGTGAAACCCCTGCTGTACGCCCTGGCCCTCGAGAAGGGCTGGAAGCAGAGCGACACCGTCCTTGACGCGCCCATCAGCGGCGACTACCAGCCCATGAACTACGACCGCCGCTGGACCGGACGGTACGTCACCATGCGCTACTCGCTGGACCACAGCCTGAACCTCCCCACCGTCCGCATCGGGCAGGAACTCGGCATTCCCACCTTCGAGGCGAAACTGCGCGACCTGGGCCTCACGCCCCCCGCGAACGCCGGACTGTCCCTGACCATCGGCACGCTGGAGGCCAGCCCGCTGCAGATGGCGTCCGCGTACGCCACCTTCGCCAACGGCGGCCTGTACTACGCGCCCACCCTGGTCCGCAAGGTCGAGGACGCGCGCGGCAAGGTCATCTACACCCGCGCCGCCCCCACCCCGAAACGCGTGTGGGACGCCCGCGCCGCCTGGCTGGGCCTGGACATGCTGCGCGGCGTCGTCAACGACCTGACTCCCTCCCAGGGGGGCCTCGCCACGCGCGCCCTGATTCCCGGCTGGCCCGTCGGCGGAAAGACCGGAACCACCAACGACATCAAGGACCTGTGGTTCGCGGGTGTCACCCCCACCGTCGCCGGAGCCGTCTGGGTCGGCAAGCAGGAGGGCGGCCCGCTGCCCGGCTGGGCGTACAGCGGCGAGATCCCCACCCCCATCTGGCAGCAGTCGGTCGCGGGCACCCTGGCCGGGCAGCCCGAGGCGGACTTCCGGCAGCCGGACGGCATCACGTACCGCGTCGTGCGGAACGTGAACATGGCCTTCCGCACCGAGGACGCCGACAACGAACCCGTCGCCCGCGACGGCAGCGGCAGCACCACCGGCTTCTTCGGCCGCCGCCGCCAGCCCGCCCCACCCGCGCAGCCCACACCGGAACCCGAACCCACCCCCGTGCCCGAAGCGACCGAACCCGAGCCCGTTCCGGAAACTGACCCGATCGACCCGATCGACGCGATTCCCGTCACGCCCGTCGAGGAACCCGCCCCCGAGGCGGAACCCGTCCCCGTCCCGGAGGTGCCGGTGGACAACCCGCCCGAACCCCTGCCAGTCGAACCGGACCCCACCGTCATCCCGGACCAGAACCCCGGCGATCAGGGCCAACCGGTGGAGCCGGTCGAGATTCCCGAGGGCGAACAGGGCAATCAAGACGGCTTCAGCGGCGAGCCTCTGCTGGATCCGCCTGTCAACGAACTGCCGCCCGTGAACTGACAGCAGAATTCAGAGGGATTGAAGGTCTTTCTCAATCCCCCTGAATCGAGCGGACTCGAAGAGCTGCGCCGCAGAGCGGGCACCTGCGAAGGGCAGCGGTTGGAGGTGGAGTTGAGGGGCGTGATGTTGGCCCCTCACTGGAACTGGAAACCGCTGTGACCGGCGCACACCGGCAGTCAGGGCAGTCACGAGCCCCGGCCCCCTGCCAGCCGGTTCGTCGGGCCACCGCGCTCTACACTGCGCGCATGACGGCCCTGTTCTGGCTGATGGCCCTGCTGGCCGCCGCGCTGGCGTTCGGTAGCGTGACGCTCCTGACCCGCGATCTGCCGCGCGTGTCCGTTCCCGGCATCGTGGGCGAGGTACTGACCTTCGCGCTGCTGGGCGCACTGCTGCTGCTGGACGCGCCCCTGGCGGCCCTGCTGCCCGCCCTGATCGCCGGACTGATCGGCACTGGGGTCGGGCTGTACCGACTGCTGAACCGTTAAGGCGAACAGGCTGAAAGGGGAGGGGGCGTGCGAGTGATCCGCACGCCCCTCCTTCAACTTTCAACCTGCGACCATCACCCTCAGTCGCGGCGGGGTGGGCGGCCGCCACGGTCGCCGCGGTCGCCGGTGCGGGCGGGGCGGGGTTCGCGGGGGGCGATCTTGCCTTCGAGTTCGGGGCGGATCAGGTCGATCTTGCCGCGGTCGTCGATGTTGGCGATCTTCACGCGGAGTTTGTCGCCGACGTTCAGGACGTCCTCGACGGCGTTGATGCGTTCCTCGCTCATCTGGCTGATGTGGAGCATGCCGTCCTGGCCGGGGAAGAGGTTGATGAACGCGCCGAAGGGGGCGGTCTTGACGACGGTACCGTCGAATTCCTCGCCTACTTTCGCCTCGCGGGTGATGCCCTCGATGCGGGCCTTGACGGCCTCGGCGGCGGCGCCGTCCGCGCTGAAGATGCGGATGGTGCCGTCCTCTTCCACGGTAACCTGCGCGCCCATGGCCTCGAGTTCGCGGATCTGTTTGCCGCCGGGCCCGATGACCTTGCCGATCAGTTCGGGGTTGATCTTGATGCTGACGATGCGCGGGGCGGTGGGGCTGAGTTCGGCGCGGGGCGCGGCGAGCACCTCGGCCATCTTGCCGAGGATGTGCAGGCGACCCTCGCGGGCCTGCGCGAGCGCTTCACGCATGACCTGCGGGGTGATGCCGCCCACCTTGATGTCCATCTGCAGGGCGGTGATGCCGTCGGCGGTGCCGCACACCTTGAAGTCCATGTCGCCCAGCGCGTCTTCCAGGCCCAGGATGTCAGTCAGGACGCGGTACTTGTCGCCTTCCATGACCAGACCCATCGCGACGCCCGCCACGGGGGCCTGGATGGGCACGCCGGCGTCCATGAGGGCCAGCGTTCCGGCGCAGACGGTCGCCATGCTGCTGCTGCCGTTGGATTCCAGCACCTCGCCCACGAGGCGGATGACGTACGGGAACTGCTCGAAGGTGGGCAGCACGGCGCGGATGGCGCGCTTGGCGAGGTTCCCGTGCCCGATCTCGCGGCGGGACTGGCCGCCCATGCGCTTGACCTCACCGGTGCTGTAGGGGGGGAAGTTGTAGTGCAGGAGGAACTTGTCGCCGGTCTCGGTGGTCAGGTCGTCCACGAGGATCTCGTCGCGTTCGGTGCCCAGGGTCGCCACGCCGAGCACCTGCGTCTCGCCGCGCGTGAAGATCGCGCTGCCGTGCGCGCGGGGCAGCGCGCGGGCCTCGATCCAGATGGGGCGCACGGTGCGGCTGTTGCGGCCGTCGGCGCGCAGGTCGTCTTCCAGGATCAGGCGGCGCAGTTCCTGCTTTTCCACCTTGCTGAACGCGCTCTTGAGCGCGAGGATGCGGTCCTCGGCGCCCTCGATCTCACCTTCGGGGATGCGCGCCTGGATCAGGCGGTCGCGCAGCGCCTTGATGGCCGCCGACCGGTCCTTCTTCTTCGCGGTCAGCAGCGCGTCGCGCAGGCCCGCCGCGCGCGCCGCCTCGGCCAGTTCCGGCACGAGGTCGGTGCTGAGGTCACCGTCGGCCAGGAAGTTGAACTTCTCCTGACCCAGTTCGGCGCGCATCTGCTCGATCAGGTCCAGCACGCCCTGCATCCCGGCGTGCGCGAACTCGATCGCAGCGACCAGATCTTCCTCGGACACGTTCTGTGCGCCGGCCTCGACCATCATCACGGCGTCACGGGTGCCCGCCACGACGAGGTCCATGCGGCTGCGTTCCAGCTGGTCGGTCGTGGGGTTCAGGATGAACTGCCCGTCGACCTGCCCCACGCGCACGCACGCGGTCGGCCCGGCCCAGGGAATGTCGCTGATGCTCAGCGCCGCCGACGCCCCGATGGGGCCCAGCACGTCCGGCAGGTTCTGCTGGTCGGCGCTGAGGACCGTGATGATGACCTGCGTCTCGTGGCGGTAGCCCTTCGGGAACAGCGGGCGGATCTGGCGGTCGGTGATGCGCGCGGACAGGATGGCCTTCTCGCCGGGGCGGCCCTCGCGGCGGTGGAAGCTGCCGGGGATCTTCCCGACGGCGTAGTGGCGTTCCTCGAACTCCACCGTCAGCGGCAGGAAGTCCAGTGTGCTCTTCTCCTCGCGGGCCTGCGCGGTCACCAGGACGACCGTGTCGCCGTAGCGCAGGGTCACGGAGCCGCTCACCAGTTTGGCGAGCTTGCCCGTCTCGATGCTCAGCTCACGGTCTCCGAGCATCGTCTTGTAAGTCTTTCCAATCATAAAATCCAGTCTATCCCGCCCGGACAGGCCCGCGCCGTGACGCGCGGCAACCGCCGGGCCGTTCTTGAACCGTGGGACAGGCCCTGCCGTGCGTGGCGCTGCTGTCCCTGAAGATCCGCTGAAGTCGGCCGGGGCGGCGGGCGTGGCAGAGTGCGGCCATGACCGTACCGAAGTTCGGACTGGGAACGTTCCGCCTGAAAGACGACGTGGTGCGCCGCGTGGTCGCGGACGCGCTGGAACTCGGCTACCGCGCCATCGACACGGCGCAGGGCTACGACAACGAGGGCGAGATCGGCGAGGTGCTCGCCGGGAGTGGCGTGCCGCGCGCGGACGTGTACCTGACCACGAAGATCAAACCCGCGAACTACCGCCGGGACGCGCTGATAGGCAGCCTGCGCGTCAGCCTGGAGAAACTGCGCGTGGAGCAGGTGGACCTGACTCTGATCCACTGGCCCGTCCCGAACGGCGAGGTGCGCCCCGAGGAGTACCTCGCGGCGCTGGCCGAGGCGCGCGAGCAGGGCCTGACGCGCGAGATCGGCGTGTCGAACTTCAACATAGGGGGGCTGCGCCAAGCGCGGGAGATCCTGGGCGGGGTGCCGCTGGCGACGAATCAGGTGGAGATCCACCCGTACCTCCAGAACCGGAAACTGGTGGAGTTCGCGCGTGGGGAGGGTCTGCACCTCACGTCGTACATGACGCTGGCGGTCGGCAAGGTCATGGACGACCCGGTGTTGCGCGACATCGCCGCGGCGCACGGCGCGAACCCCGCGCAGGTGGCGCTGGCGTGGGCGCTGGCGCAGGGCTTCAGCGTGATTCCCAGCAGCACCAAGCGCGAGAATCTCGCCGGGAACCTCCGCGCGCAGGACCTGACGCTGACCGAGGAGGACCTGAAGCGCATCGCCGCGCTGGAATTGGGCGAGGACGCCCGCATCGCCAACCCGGAGAGCGCCCGGCCCGACTGGGACTGAACCCGACCGGAAAACCGTTCAGTATGCCCAGGTGATGACGATGGGGGTGTGGGGTTTTCGTCTCACCCGGCGGGTGTAGACTGCCCGCACGATGAAACTCAATGCACGGTCGGCCCTGACGGGACTTCTCGGTCTTTCGCTGCTCGCGGCCTGCGGGCAGACTCCGGCGGGCGGCACGCTGAGCGCGCAGGGCGGCAACGGGAAACCCGCGACCGGTCAGACGAGCGCCGCGGCGCGCGCCTTCGTGCCGAACCCCGTGCAGACCACCGGGAACCAGAACCTGACGGACGGCAAGGACAGCGCGGCTGCCGTGCCCGCCAGCGCGTACTTCAACGTCACGCTGACGAACCTGGACGGCAGCGGGTACCTGAGCGGCGACTACGCGAAGGTCGTCAGTGAGACCGGCACGCCCGTGTACGGCAGCGGGCCGTTCAACTTCACGCGGGATCAGGACGGCTTCGAGCAGGTCATGGCGTACTTCTGGGTGACCGAAGCGCAGAAGTACATCCAGTCGCTGGGGTTCGGCAGCGAACTGCGGCCCGTGAACAAGCGGCAGCAGGCGCTGAAGGTCAGTCAGTACGGGATCGACAACTCGTACCAGAACGACCAGCCGGACATCATCCGCCTGGGCAAGGGCGGCGTGGATGACGCCGAGGACGGCGAGGTGATCGTCCACGAGTACGGGCACGCGGTGCACAACGCGCAGGTGCCGGGCTTCGGCACCAGCCTGGAGGCCGGGAGCATCGGCGAGGCGTTCGGGGACTACCTGGCGCTGACGGTCGGGGAGTCCGTGGCGAAGGCGAACGGCGCGCCCATCAAGGCGCCGCTGCCGTGCCTGATGGACTGGGACAGCGTGTCGTACTCGGCCGGGCCGGTGCACTGCATCCGCCGCACCGATACGAACAAGCACTACCCCGAGGACGTGCGCGGCGAGGTGCACGCCGACGGCGAGATCTGGGCGCGGGCGCTGTGGGACATCCGCCTGGGCCTGAATGATGTCCGCAAGGCGGACCGCATCATCATCAACGCGCAGTTCGACTTCGTGCCCGACACGACCTTCGCGGCCGCCGCTCAGGCCACCGTGAACGCCGCGCAGACCATGTACGGCGCGCAGGCGGCGGCCACCGTGAAGGCGGCGTTCGTGGCGCGGGGCATCCTGCAGTAAGGGTCGTCCCTGGGCCGGTTTCGCCGCGCAGGAGTCGCGGGGCGGGGCCGGTTCTGCTGCCGTTGGGGCCGGTTACCGCGCAGGCAGGGTGGGGGGCAGTGGGAACAGCGTGACGTACCGCGCGGCGAGATCGCGGTCGCCCGTGACGGTCAGGGTGCCGCCCGCCTCGGCCTCGTCGAGCGGCAGGCCGCCGAAGATCACGCCGCCCAGCGTGGGCACGTCGCCGGTGAGGGTCGCGTCGGGCGGGCCGTGCAGGCCGGACCGGAGGTTCAGGGTGCCGTGCGCGACGCGCGCCGTGAAGTGCTCGCGGCCCACGTGCAGGTGCACGGTGGCGCTCAGGTTCGCGGCGGCCTGGGCGCTGAACATGGTGTTCTGCGCGGTGATCAGCGTGGCGAGACTGATGGGCGCGGGTGCCCTGAACGGCGACTGCGCGCCCCAGCGGCCGAGCTGCATCAGGATGGGTTCGAGTTCGCGGCCCCAGGGGGTCAGGGCGTACATGTGGCCGGTGGCGGGTGCGGGCAGCGGTTCGCGCCGCAGCACGAGGAAGCCCTCGAGGTCGGTCAGTCGCTGGGTGAGCACGGTGGCGCTGATGCCGGGGAGGGCCGCGCGCAGGTCGGTGAAGCGGCGGGGGCCGAGCAGCAGTTCGCGCACGACGAGCAGCGCCCAGCGGTCGCCGATCAGGTCGAGGGCGTGGGCGGCGGCGCAGCCGTCGTCGTAGGAGCGGCGCGTGGGTTCGCGCGGCGGGGACATGGGCCCAGTGTACCGGGTGCAGTCCGGAAAACGGAGTGAGGGGTTGCAATTTCCTACTGTTCTGTTTTAGGCTAAATGGGTACAGAGATTACGATCTGAGGAGGCCCGTATGCGACCACCCCCCACCGAAACGCGCCCATGAGCCGCGTGTTTCTCGACCTCGCCCTGTCCCTCGACGGC
This sequence comes from Deinococcus sedimenti, assembly GCF_014648135.1. Taxonomy (NCBI): domain Bacteria; kingdom Thermotogati; phylum Deinococcota; class Deinococci; order Deinococcales; family Deinococcaceae; genus Deinococcus; species Deinococcus sedimenti. The sequence goes on from NZ_BMQN01000005.1 coordinate 73,280, forward strand.
TTCATGGCCGCCCCCGGCGGCGCGGACGGCGGCCTGCACGACTGGTACTTCGCACCGGACGCCGCAGAGGACATCAAGGCCGAACTCCTCTCCCGCATCGGGGCGATCATCCTGGGCCGCGCGGCCTTCGGCACCGCCCCCGACGGCTTCGACACCGAATACCACGTCCCGCACTTCATCCTGACGCACACGCCCAGGCCCAGCGTCCACCGCGGCGGCGCGAGCTTCCACTTCGTCACCGGCGGCGTGCACGACGCACTGACCCAGGCGTGCGCCGCCGCCGGCGACCGGGACGTATGCGTGGCCGGCGGCGCGGACGTGGCCCGCCAGTTCCTCGCGGCAGACCTGCTCGACGAGATGCAGCTGCACGTCGCGCCCGTCCTGCTGGGCGGCGGCCTGCGCCTGTTCACGGACGCCCCGCCCACCCGCCTGAAACACCTCCGCACCGTGCAGTCCGCCCACGCCACCCACGTCACATACCGCCTCCGGACACCCCCGCAGGCGTGAACCCGGCGCCCGCTCCACCATGACCCTGGACCTCCTCCACGCCCCGCAACCCCTCACCCTGCGCGCCACGCGCACCCTCACGCACGGCGGGACGCTCCCGGCGTCCGCGCACACCAAGGAGCACTGACATGGGCCGACTCGTGATCTCGGAATTCATCTCACTGGACGGCGTGATCGACACGCCCTCATGGACCGCCCCGTACTGGAACGACGACATCGCCGCCTTCAAGGGCGAGGAGATGGGCGCCGCCCGCGCGCTGCTGCAGGGCCGCGTCACGTACGACGGCATGGCCGCCGCGTGGCCGGGGCGCGGCGACGAGGACCCCGGCGCGGCGATCATGAACTCCATTCCCAAATACGTCGTGTCCACCACGCTGCGCGAGGCGACGTGGAACAACTCCACCATCATCCGCGAGAACGTCGCGCAGGAAGTGCAGGCCCTCAAGGACCGCACGGACGGCGACCTGCTGGTCTACGGCAGCAGCCAGCTGTTCCGCTTCCTGTCCGCCCACGGGCTCGTCGACGCGCTGAACCTCCTCGTGTACCCCGTGGTGCTCGGCGAGGGCCAGCGCCTGTTCGCCCAGGACGGCGGGACCGCGACCTCCCTGACCCTCACCGCGTCCCGGCCCATGGGCGGCGGCGTGATGCTGCTGCAGTACGAGCCCGCACCCACCGCCAACCCGTAAGGAGACCCCATGTCATTTCAGGCGTATCTGGACACCGTGAAGGCGAAAACTGGCAGGACCGTCGCGGACTTCCGCACCGAGAGCGCGGCGCAGGGCCTGACGAAACACGGCGAGATCGTGGCGTGGCTCAAGACCGGGTACGGCCTGGGCCACGGGCACGCGACCGCCGTGGCCGCGGCCCTGCTGAAAGCCGAGCACTTCAGCGCCCCGAAGGACGACCGCGCGGACGCCGTGTTCAGTGGGAAGAAAGCCGCCTGGAAGCCCACCTACGAGGCGCTGTGGGCCGCCGCGCAGACCTACGGCGAAGACGTGGCGATTGCCCCCACCGACACGTACGTGAGCTTCACGCGCGGCGGGAAGAAGTTCGCCCTCGTGCAGCCTGGCGCGACGCGCCTCGACCTCGGCCTCAAGCGCCGAGGCGCAGAGGCCACCGAGCGCTTCGAGGCCGCCGGAACGTGGAACAGCATGGTCACGCACCGCGTCCGCATCACCGACGCCGCGCAACTCGACGCCGAGGTCATGGACTGGCTGCGCGCCGCGTACGAGGGCGCGTCGTGAGCGGCCCGCCCGACACCCTGGCCCCCCGCGACCGCGCCGTGATCGTGATCCTGCTGATCGCGACCTTCGTGGTCATCCTGAACGAGACGATCATGAACGTCGCCCTGCCCGTCCTGATGACCGACCTGCGCGTGGACGCGGGCCGCGCACAGTGGCTGTCCACGGCGTTCATGCTGACGATGGCCGTCGTGATTCCCGTCACGGGCTTCCTGCTGCAGCGCCTCGCGACGCGCACCGTGTTCCTGCTCGCCATGGGCCTGTTCAGCGCGGGCACGCTGCTCGCGGCGCTCGCGCCGGGCTTCGTGCCGCTGCTGCTGGCGCGGATCGTGCAGGCCAGCGGCACGGCGATCATGCTGCCCCTGCTGATCACGACCGTGCTGACGGTCGTGCCCCAGCGCGGGCGGGGCGCCGTGATGGGCAACATCAGCATCGTGATCTCGGTCGCGCCGGCGCTCGGGCCGACCATCTCGGGCCTGATCCTGCAGGCGTTCTCGTGGCGTTTCATGTTCGTGTTCGTGCTGCCCATCGCGCTGGCGGCACTGGCGTACGGCGCGCGCATGCTGGGCAACGTGGGCGAGCGGAAGGCCGCGCCGCTGGACCTCGTGTCCGTCCCGCTGTCCGCGCTGGGCTTCGGGGGTGTCGTGTACGCGCTGAACCAGGCGAGTGGCCCCGGCGGTTTCGGCAGCCCGGCGGTGCTGTGGCCGCTCGGCGTGGCCACCTTGGCCCTGACGGCCTTCGTCGCCCGGCAGCGCGCGCTGATCCGGCGGGACGCGCCGCTGCTCGACCTGCGCGCCTTCCGGTACCCGCAGTTCACGCTGGGCGTGGGCGTCATGGTGATCGCCATGATGGCCCTGTTCGGCGGGGCGATCCTGCTGCCGCTGTACGTGCAGGGCGTGCGCGGCCTGAGCACCCTGCAGACCGGCCTGCTGCTGCTGCCCGGCGGGCTGGTCATGGGCCTGCTGGCCCCCACCGTCGGCCGCTGGTACGACCGCGTGGGGCCGCGCCCGCTGACGCTGCCCGGCACGGTCCTCATGGCGGGCGCGCTGTTCGGCTTCGGGGGCCTCACGGTCGCCACGCCCGCGTGGACGCTCGTGGCGCTGCACGTGACCCTGAGCACCGGGCTGGCGCTGCTGTTCACGCCGGTGTTCACGAGCAGCCTCTCGCCGCTGCCGCCCCGCCTGTACTCGCACGGCAGCGCGATCCTCAGCACCCTGCAACAGGTCGCGGGGGCCGCCGGGACCGCCCTGCTCGTCACGCTGTACGCCGCCCGCAGCGCCGCCCAGACCGCGCAGGGGGCCGCGCCCACCCTCGCGCAGCAGAGTGGGATCGGACTGGCCTTCACCGTCTCCGCGGGCATCGCCGTGCTGGCCATCCCACTCGCCCTGGGCCTCAACCGCACCGGGCAGGCCGGACACGGCGCGCCCGCCCCGGAAACCGCCCCCCAGCCGGGCGACTGACCCCCGACCCCCGCTCCCACCCCCGACCCTCGCTCCCACCCCCGACAAGGAGTCCGCATGCCCACGTTCACCGCACCCCTGAAGCAGGAAGGCAGGACCGCGACCGGCCTCGAGGTGCCGCCCGAGATCATGGCGGCACTGGGCGGCGGCAAGAGGCCCGCCGTGACCGTCACCCTGAACGGGTACGCGTACCGCAGCACGGTCGGCGTGATGGGCGGCCGCGCGATGATCCCCGTGAGCGCCGAGCACCGCCGCGGCGCAGGCGTCAGCGCCGGGGACCTCGTGACTGTCACCCTGGACCTTGACGCGGCCCCGCGTGAGGTCGAGGTGCCCGCCGACCTGCGGGCGGCGCTGGACGCGAACCCGGCCGCCCTGGCGGCGTTCGCGACGCTGTCGTACAGCGGAAAACGCCAGCACACCCTGTCGGGCGAGGGCACCAGGAACCCCGACACGCGGGCGCGCCGCGTCGCGAAGGCCATCGAGGCACTGGCGGGAGGCGCGTGAACTGGACGCTGGAGGTCGTCGTGGTGCCCGTGACCGACATCGACCGCGCGAAGGCCTTCTACGAGGGTGGCCTGGGCTTCCACGTCGACCATGACGTCCAGACGGGCAGTGGGCGGATCGTGCAGCTCACGCCGCCCGGCTCCGGCTGCTCCATCGTGCTCGGGCCGCAGCCCGCCCGCATGCCGCCCGGCTCACTGCAGGGCGTGCAACTCGTCGTGAACGACCTGCGGGCCGCGCGCGAGGAACTCCGGGCACGTGGGGTGGCCGTCCCGGACATCCAGATTCTGGGCGGCCCGGCGCGCCCCGCCACGCCGGACGACGACCTGAACCACGTCGGGTTCCTGTTCCTGCACGATCCCGACGGGAACGGCTGGGCCGTGCAGCAGATCACCGCCCGCTCCTGACGCTCCCCGCACCGCCCTCATTCACGCGGGGCACGCCCCGCCCGGAGGTCAACCATGCCGTCCACCCTCACCGTGCAGCCGTACCTGGGATTCAGCGGGCAGGCCCGCGACGCCCTGACCTTCTACCAGTCGTGCCTGGGCGGCGCCGTCGAGCTCATGACGGTCGCCGACTCCCCGGTCGCCGCGCACTTCCCGCCGGACGCGCAGGAGCACGTGCTGCACGGCACCCTGACCAGCGGCCCGCTGATCCTGAACGCGTCGGACATGCGGGAGGACACCACGCGCACCCACAGCGTCTCGCTGGCCCTGCAGTGTGTCGACGCCGCTCAGGCCCGCAAGGTCTTCGACGCGCTCGCGCAGGGCGGCACGGTCACGCAGCCGCTCGGACCCTCGTTCTGGGGCGGGCAGTTCGGGGAGCTCACGGACCGCTTCGGACTGCACTGGCTGCTGAACGTGCCCGCAGAGGTCCGCTGATGCCGCGCGCCATCACCCCGGCCCTGATGTTTCAGGGCGCGTGCGCGGACGCGCTGGCCCTGTACACCCGCGTGTTCCCGGATGCCCGCGTGGAGAACCTCCAGCACGCCGGGGACGGCACCGTGCGCGGCGCGACCCTGCACCTGACGCCCACGCTGAGCGTGCGCGTGTCCGACAGCCCGCCCGTCCACTCGTTCACGTTCACGCCCTCCACGTCACTGTTCGTGGACTGCACCGACACGGCCGAGTTCGAGACGCTGTACGCGGGCCTGTCCGACGGCGGCGAGATCCTCATGCCGCCGGGCGACTACGGCTTCAGCGTGCGCTTCGCGTGGCTCAACGACCGCCACGGCGTGTCCTGGCAGCTGAACGTCCCCGCATGAACCCCGCCGTGACCGCCGTGCCGGTGCGGACCTGCCGCCGGAGGAGCCCATGAAACTCCTGCTCACGTCCGGCGGGGTCACGAACGCCAGCATTCACGCCGCGCTCGTCGGGATGCTGGGCAAACCCATCTCAGAGTGCCGCGCGCTGTGCATTCCCACCGCGCAGCACGGCCACCCGTGGTGCACGCCCGACAGCGCGTGGCGGTTCGTGGCCGGGCGCAGCCCCGCGCCGATGGTGGACCTGGGCTGGGCCAGCGTGGGCCTGCTGGAACTGCTGGCCCTGCCGCACCGGCCCCGCGACCGCTGGGAGGCGTGGGTGCGCGCCGCCGACGTGCTCCTCGTGGACGGCGGCGACGCGGCCTTTCTGACCCACTGGCTGCGGCAGACCGGACTGGCCGACCTGCTCCCCGACCTGACGGACACCGTCTGGGTGGGCGTCAGCGCCGGGAGCATGGCCCTCACGCCCCGCATCGGCCCGCAGTTCCTCTCCTGGCCCGGCGCGAATGGCGACGACTGGGGACTGGGCCTGGTGGACTTCTCGATCTTCCCGCACCTGAACTACCCGGACTTCCCCGACAACCGCATGGCGAACGCCGAGGCGTGGGCCGCGCAGATCGGCGGGCCCGCGTACGCCCTGGACGACCAGAGCGCCGTCCGGGTGGTCGGCGGCGTGGCCGAGGTCATCTCGGAAGGGGAGTGGCGGGCGTTCCCCTGACGGGCGCCCGCCACCCCCTGCACGTTATACGGATTCCGTCTGTTTCGCCCTCCACCCGGAACTTTACCGGGTGGCCAACTCCACGCCCGGAACCCGTTCTTCTCCTGCTCGCTCTGCTCGGGTTGAAAGCTGTTGCAAACCTTTCAACCGGAGTCGGTCTTACTGTCCGGCGATGGACAGGGACCCGACCAGCACGTCCGGCGCGCCCGTGCCCATGTACGTCCAGTGCAGGTCAGCCCCCACCCACTGTACGTCCCGCAGCAGGTCCAGGAAGTTCCCGGCGACCGTGAACACGTCCAGCGCATGCTGCCGCTCGCCCTCCTGCACGAGGAACCCGCTGGCCTCCAGGCTGAAGTCCCCGGTCACGGCGTTCGCGCCCGCGTGCCCGCCACTGACACCCAGCAGCTGAATCCCGCTGAACGACGCGGTCGGCACGTCTGCCCCGGTCGCGTGCGGCACCAGGTAGAGGTTGCTGTGCCCCACGCCCACCGGGCTGCCCAGACCGTACCGTTTGGCGTGCCCGGTGCTGCTCACGCCCGCGCGGGCGGCGGTGCCCTGGTTGTGCATCACGGCCTGCAGCTGGCCGTCCTCCACCAGCGTCAGGGGCGCGCTGGGGCAGCCCTCCGCGTCGAACGGGCGGGCCATCAGTCCCGTCTCCAGCGTCGCGTCGTCCATCAGGGTCACGCCCGGCGCGGCGATCACGTCGCCCACCCGCCCGGCCAGGGGGCTCTTGCCCTCCTCGATCATGCGGCCACTGAACATCGGGGCGAACAGGCCCAGCAGTTCCGCCATGGCCCGCCCGGTGATCCACACCGGGAACGCCCCGCTCGGCGCGGGCTGCGCGCCCAGCAGCGCCGCCGTGCGCTCCACGGCCGTCAGCGCGGTGCGGGTGGGGTCCAGCTGCGTGAACTCCCGCGTGAACTGCCAGTCGCCGTCCATCTTGCTCTGCCCGTTCTCCGACAGCAGCGGGTACACGGCCGTCATGGCGTACAGCGCCTGCGCACTGCGCTCCAGCCCGCTCGTGTTCGCCACCTGCCAGTCCCGCACGCTGTCCGAGTACCCGCCGTACGGGACGCTGATCACGCGTGGGTCCGCCCCGGCCGCCGCGCGGTCCAAGTCCAGCGCCGCCGCGACCTTCTGCGCGACCGTCACGCCGCTCAGGCCCTCGCCGCTCAGGTCCATCGCGGGCGGCTCAGGCCAGTTCACCAGCGCCGCGCCCGCCTCGGGGACCGTCAGCTCGGCGTTCTCCGCCGCGCGGTCCAGGGCGCGCTCCAGCGCCGCCTCGCTCAGGTTCTCCGTGAAGCTCTCGCCCCACGCGCCGCCCCGCAGGACGCGCAGCGCCACGCCCTGCTGCGTGGACAGCTGGAACTTCGTCACCTCGCCCTTCAAGGCACTGACGCTGGTGTCCTGCTCACGCTGCGCGAACACCTCCAGCTCCAGGCCCCGCGCCCGCGCGAGGTTCAGCAGGAACGCCTGCGCCCCTTCCGGGGAGAGCTGAGCGTCCGGCGCGCGGTTCAGTTTCCGGTTCATGCGCGGCCCCCCACGGTGATCTCCGAGATCAGGATGTGCGGCTGCCCCACGTCCGTCGGCAGGCTGCCGGACACGCTGCCGCACATGCCCTGCCCCAGCTGCAGGTCCCCGGCGACCCCCACGATGTTCATCAGGTCCTGCGCGCCGTTCCCCACGAGCGCCGCGCCCCGCAGCGGTTCGGCCACCTCGCCCCCGCGGATCATGTATGCCTCGTTCACCGAGAAGTTGTAGTCCCCGGTGCCCGGCACGACGCTCCCGCCGCCCATGGTGCGCGCGTAGATGCCGTGCTCCACGCCCCGGATCAGTTCCTCGGGCGTGCGGTCCCCGGCCGCGATGAACGTGCTGCGCATGCGGCTGGCAGGCGCGAAGCGGTAACTGGCGCGCCGACCGCTGCCCGTGCGGGCCTCACCGGTCTTCAGGTGCCCCACGCGGTCCACCATGTACGACCGCAGCATCCCATTCTCGATCAGGGTGGTCCGCTGCGGGACCATGCCCTCGTCATCCACGCCCAGCGCACCCCACGCGCCGGGAATCGTGCCGTCATCCACGGCCGTCACGCAGTCGTGCGCGATGCGCTGCCCGATCTTCCCGGCGAACACGCTGGCGTTCTTCTCCACCGCGGTCGTCTCCAGGATGTGCCCGCACGCCTCGTGGAAGATCACGCCGCCGAACGCGTTCCCGATCACGACCGGGTACTTGCCCGCCGGGGCGTACGCCGCGCCCAGCATGGCGTTCGCGATCCGCGCGGCCTCCGCGCCGATCGCCTCGGGCGGGCGCTCCTCGAAGAACTCCAGGCCGCGCCCCGCGCCGGGTCCCGACATGCCGGTCGCGCGGTCCGTGCCGTCCTGCGCGATTGCGGTGCACATGATCCGCGTGCTCAGCCGCTCGTCCTCCGCCCACAGCCCCTCGGAGTTCGCGATCAGCACGCGCTGCACCATGTCCAGGTAGTGGACATCCACCGTCCGCACCGCGCCCGCCCCGGCCGCCGCCGCGTGCGCGCGGCGCATCAACGCCAGTTTCTGCGCCTTCGCCGCGTGCAGCGGATGCTCCCGCGCCACCTGCATGGGCGTCACGTCCACCCGCGTGAAATCCAGGCCGCCCGCGCCGCCCGAGTCCGTCACGCCCGCGTCCCCGCGCGCCTGCGCCACCTGCCGCGCCAGCTCCAGCAGCCCGGTCGCCGTCACGTCGTTCGTGTACGCGTACACGACCTGCGTGCCGTACAGCAGCCGCACGCCCGCCCCGAACAGGTTCCCGTCCCGCGCGTCCCTCAGTTCCCCCTGATGCAGCCGCAGGGCCGTATTCACGCGGTCCTCCACGAACAGCTCCGCGAACTCCGCCCCGCCCCGCCGGGCCGCGCCCAGCACCTGCGCCACCAACGCCTCATCCAGCATGACTGCCTCCTGTTGTCCGTGACGGTCACCATACCGGCCCGCCAGGCCCGCGCGAGGCAGAAACCCGCCGGGCAGGCCAGATGGCCTATCGGTCTGCCCACCACATCGCCCGCCACCTCACTGGCTGCGCCCGCCTGAACCGGCCCTCCCGGCGTGGGGTGGGGGCGGGTATCCTCGCGGTATGACCGCGCCCGACTCCCTTTCGCGTGATGTGCTGCTGACCTGCCCGCTGGACTGCCCGGATGCCTGCCGCCTGAAGGTGACGGTGGGCCGCGACGCGCCGGGCGGGCCGGAGCGGATGCTGAAGGTGACGGGGGACGCCGCGCATCCGGTCACGAGGGGCTTCGCGTGCGCGAAGACCGTGCACTACCCGGCCCGCGCGAACCACCCGGACCGGCCGCTGTACCCCCTGCGGCGCGTAAACCCCAAGACGGACGCCGAGCCGATCTGGGCGCGTGTGACGTGGGACGAGGCGCTGGACGACATCGCCGCGCGGATGCGGACGCTGCTGGACACGCGCGGGCCGGGCAGCATCCTGCGCTACAACTACGCCGGGACCATGGGCCTGATGGAGGGCACGCACGTGCACGCGCTGTTCCGCGCGCTGGGTACCCTGGAACTGGACGAGACGATCTGCGCCACGGCGGGCACCGAGGCCTGGAGCATGGGCTACGGCACCCGCTACGGCGTGGACGTGACGGACGTGGCGCACGCCCGCCTGATCGTGCTGTGGGGCATCAATTCCCTGAGTACGAACAGTCACCTGACGCCGCACCTGACGGCGGCCCGCAAGGCCGGAGCGCGGATCGTGTGCGTGGACCCCTACCGCAACCGCACGGCCGCCTTCGCGGACGAGCATCTGAAGATCATTCCCGGCACGGACGCCGCGCTGGCCCTGGGCGTGATGCACGAACTGTTCGCGCACGGCTGGACGGACGAGGCTTACATCGCCGAGGCGACGACCGGCGTGGGGGAGCTGCGCGAGGCGGCCCGCGAGTGGACCCCCGAACGCACCGCCGAGGTCACGGGGCTGGACGCGGACGTGATCCGCGCGTTCGCCCGCGCGGTCGGCACGACGCGCCCCACCTACATCCGCGTGGGGTACGGCATGACCCGCCACGAGCACGGCGGCACGAACCTCCGCGCGGTCACGCTGATTCCCGCGCTGACGGGGGACTGGCGCTGGCGGGGCGGAGGCTGCACGCTGAGCAGCAGCGGCGCGTTCAAACTGAACCGCGCCCGGCTGGGCGCCGAGCATCTGGTGCAGCCGGGCGCGCCCAGCGTGAACATGAACTCGTACGCGGACGCCCTGCGGCCCGAACGCGGGCTGGGCGCGACGTTCATCTACAACTGCAACCCGGCCGTGGTCGCCCCGGACGCCGGGCGCGTCCGCGCGGGCCTGCAACGGGACGACCTGCTGGTCGTCGTGCTGGAACAGGCCATGACCGACACGGCGCGACTGGCGGACTACGTGCTGCCCGCCACGACCTTCGCCGAGCACGCCGACGTGTACACCAGTTACGGTCACGCGTACCTGGGCTACAACCCCGCCACGCTGGACGCCCCCGGCGAGGCGCGGCCGAACTCGTGGGTGTTCCAGGAACTCGCGCGCCGCCTGGGCGTCACGGAACCCAGCGTGTACTGGACGGTGGACGACCTGCTGGAGGACCTGCTGGACACCGATCATCCGTTCCTGAGCGGCATCACCCCCGCGCGCCTGAAAGAGGAGGGCAGCGTGCGCCTGAACATCCCTGACGGGTTCCTGCCGTTCGCACACGGCGCGGAGACGCCCAGCGGGCGGGTGCAGCTCAGCCCCGCGCCCGCCCACCGCGAACCGTTGGCGGGCCTGAACGCGGAGTACCCGGTGCGGCTGCTCACGCCGCCCGCGCATCACTTCCTGAACAGCACGTACGGCAACTTGGCGAACCTGAACCGCGCCGAGGGGGGCGAGCCGCACCTGCTGCTGCACCCAAGTGACGCGCAGGCGTCCGGCGTGACCGACGGGACGCTCGCCACGCTGACCAGCGAGATCGGCAGCGTGCAGCGCCGCGTGAAGGTCACGGACGCCGCGCAGCCCGGCGCGGCCATCCTGGAGGGGACGTGGTGGGGCCTCAGCGCGCCGGACGGGCGCAGCATCAACGAGCTCACCGCGCAGACCCTGACGGACCTGGGGGGCGGGAGTACCTTCCACAACACCCGCATCCGCATCGAACCCGCTTAAGGAGGTCACGCGTGCGCCCCCTGATCGTCACCGAATTCGTATCCCTGGACGGCGTGTACGAGGAACACTCGCCGTGGCGCGCACCCTATCGCCCGGACGACGGGCCGTTCAAACGCGACGAACTGTTCGCCAGCAGCGCACTGCTGCTGGGCCGCACCACCTACGAGGCCTTCGCCGCGTACTGGCCGACCGCGACCGGTGCGTTCGCGGACCGCATGAACGCCCTGCCCAAACACGTGGCGACCTCCCGTCCCGGCCCGCTGGGATGGAACGCCACACGCCTCGGCCCGGATGTGCTGGCGGACGTGCAGTCGCTCAAGGCGCAGCCGGGCGGCCCGCTGCTGGTGTACGGCAGCGGCACCCTCGCCCAGACGCTGCTCAGGCACGGACTGGTCGACGAACTGCGCCTGATGGTCTTCCCACTCGTGCTGGGGCACGGGAAACGGATCTTCGACACGCTGGAGCACCTCCCCCTGACCCTGCTCTCCACGCGGGAGCTGGGCGCGGGCGTCCTCCTGCTCACGTATGGCCCGGCGCGCCCATGACCACCGTCCTCATCACCGGCGGCAGCCGGGGCATCGGCGCGGCCACCGCCCGCCTCGCCGCGCAGGCCGGGTACGCGGTCGGCCTGGGCTACCGCCAGGACGCGCAAGCCGCTGCCGGAATCGTCCGGGAGATCGAGGCGATGGGGGGCCGCGCGCTGGCCGTGCAAGCGGACGTGGGCGATCCCGACGACGTGGAACGCCTCTTCGACACCACCCAGACCGGACTGGGCGACCTGCACGCCCTGGTGAACAACGCCGGGACGCTGGAACGGCAGGCGCGCGTGGACGAACTCGACGCCGCCCGCCTGCAGCGGGTCCTGACCACCAACGTGATCGGGGCGTTCCTCTGCGCGGGCGCGGCCGTCCGGCGACTCTCCACCCGGCACGGCGGGCCGGGCGGCGTGATCGTGAACGTCTCCTCCCGCGCGGCCGTCCTCGGGTCGGGCGGCGAGTACGTCGACTACGCCGCCTCCAAGGGCGCGGTGGACACCCTGACCGTCGGCCTGGCGCGCGAGGTCGCCACCGAGGGCGTCCGCGTGTGCGGCGTCCGCCCCGGCCTGATCGAGACGGACATCCACGCGCTGGGTGGCGAACCCGGCCGCGTGGCGCGGCTCGCGGGCAGCGTCCCCCTGGGGCGCGGCGGCACGTCCGAGGAGGTCGCACAGGCCATCCTCTGGCTGCTGTCCCCGCAGGCGGCGTACGTGACCGGCACGCTGCTGGACGTCAGCGGCGGCCGCTGACCGCGGGGCTCAGGTCCACCCTGGGGCCAGCCGCACGCCCCTGACGTCCACTGCCCCCGCCGTTTTACGCGAGTCCTGGCCTGGCTCGGTTCAGGGAGACCGAGGGGTTGTCCCGGCTGCCCTGCAGACCGCCGTGATGCTCAAGGCCGCCGACCCTTCTGCGTCGCCTGCGCCTGTTCGTTCGCGGCGGCGGCCGCGCGGATCAGGTCCCGGAACGCCGCGTCGTCCAGGGCCGCGCCCTCGGGCAGGTCGATGGCGCGGCGGGTGGTGCCGTCCAGGCTGGCGTTGAACAGCCCGGCCGGGTCGGGCAGGCTGGCCCCGCGCGCGAACGTGAGTTTCACGGCCCGCGCGTAGGTTTCACCGGTGCAGAGGATCCCCGCATGCTCCCACACGGGCACGCCGGGGGATGTCGCCTTGGCCCACTTCACGTTCTCCTGCACGCCCGGCAGCGCCTCCAGGATCAGGTCGCGGACGCGGCGCAGGGTGTCGCCGCGCCAGTCGGTCAGGGTGGCCAGCCGCTCGCCCACGGGGTCGGGGTTGGTCAGGAGCCCGTCACCATGGCCTTCCAGCCCTCGGTGTCCTCGCCGACCGTCAGGTGCTTCCCGGCGCGCACGAGGGGCAGCCGCAGCAGCTCGGGGTCGTCGATGATCTTGGCGATCACGCCGTCCTCGGTGGTGCGCAGGTACGCGAGGTTGCTGCGCTCGTACGCCTTGCCCTCCAGGTCCAGCAGGGCGTTCAGGCCGAACTTCTGCACGAACCGGCTGAGCTCCCCTTTGGCGATGGGCCGCTCCTTCAGGTCCACGAAGTGAATCTTGATCTTCCGTTCCTTGAAGAACCGCTCGGCGGCGCGCGTCTCCTTGCTCTTGCGCGTGCCGAACACCTGCACCTGCAACTCACTCATGCCTTCAAGTGTAGGGCGATGCGGCGCGCCGTCATCAAGAGGGAAGGCGGGGCGCGATGACGGCCCCGCCTCCTGCCGCCCCCGGCGGATTCCGGTTCAGTTCGTGTAGAAGCCCAGGTCGTGGTCGCCGCTGACGGGCAGCCCCAGGTGGTCGTAGGCGTGCGCGGTGGCCACGCGGCCTCTGGGCGTGCGTTTGATGAAGCCCAGCTGGATCAGGTACGGCTCGTACACGTCCTCCAGCGTCAGGCTGTCCTCGCTGATCGCGGTCGCGAGCGTGTCCACGCCGACCGGGCCGCCCGCGAAGCGGTGGATCAGGGTTTCGAGGTACTTCTTGTCGCGGTCGTCCAGGCCCGCGCTGTCCAGGCCCAGCTTGTCCAGCGCGTCCTGCGCGCGGGGCAGGCCGATGGTCGTCTCGCCCGCCACGTCGGCGTAGTCGCGCACGCGGCGCAGCAGACGCTTGGCGATGCGCATGGTGCCGCGCGCGCGGGCGCCGATCTCGACGGCGGCGTCCTCCTCCAGCCCGAAGCCGAGCAGGCGGGCGTCGCGCAGGAGGTTCACGCCGATCTCGTCGGGCGTGTAGTACTCCAGGTGCTCGATGATCCCGAAGCGGCTGCGCATGGGCGCCGTGATCAGGCCGGGGCGGGTGGTCGCGCCGACCAGCGTGAAGCGCGGCAGGGGCAGCTCGATGGTCCGCGCGGCCGGGCCCTGCCCGAGGACGATGTCCAGCTTGAAGTCCTCCATGGCGGGGTACAGGTGTTCCTCCGCGACGCGGCCCAGGCGGTGGATCTCGTCGATGAACAGCACGTCGCCTTCCTCCAGGCTGTTCGTGAGAATCGCGGCCAGATCGCCGGGTTTCTCGATGGCCGGGCCGGAGGTCACGCGGATGTTCACGCCGAGTTCCGCGGCGATGATGTGCGCCAGGGTGGTCTTGCCCAGGCCGGGCGGGCCGAACAGCAGGGTGTGGTCGAGCGCTTCCTTGCGGCCGCGGGCGGCCTGGAGGTACACGCCGAGTTTCTCCTTCAGTCGCGCCTGCCCGACGTATTCCGTCAGGGTCTTGGGCCGCAGGGCCGCGTCGAGCGGTTCAGTCATAACAGAGAGTCTAGCGCAAGTTCGCTGTCAGCGGAATATGGGCGGGTCGTTTCAGCCTCAGCTCTTCGCGTACAGCCGGATCAGCCCCGGCAGGTCCCGCGCCAGCGCGCCGCCCACCACGTCCAGGTTCCCGTACACCCGCACGAAACGCCCCTGACCGTCCACGACACTCACCTGATCTCCGTGAATCCGCGCCGCCACCGCCGCGCCGGCACCCACTGCCTCAGCGTTCGCCGCGCCGCTGGCCGTCTTCCCTGACTGTGGCGTGGTCATGTGCGCGCTGTGATCCTCGGCGGGCATCGGCGCCACGTTCGCCACGAACATCTCCCGCGCCGCCGCGTCGATCGTCTCAGCCCTCCCGGTCAGGCCCGTGAACGCCGGATCGAAGCGGTCCAGGTACTCACGCACCACGTCCGGCGTGTCGTGCACAGGGTCCACCGTGACGAACTGCACCTGCACCCGCGAGCGCTGCTCCTCACTCAGCGCCGCGTACATGGTCTTCAGGGTCGCCAGCGTCGCCGGGCACACGTCCGGGCAGCGCACGAACCCGTAGAACACCAGCCGCACCCGCCCATCCGCCGCGTTCAGCGTCGTCGCCCGCCCCCGGTCATCCACCAGCGCCAGTGCGCTCAGGGCCTTCGGTTGATCCAGCGCCTCACCCGCCGTCACGCCCGGCGCGGCCCGCCTCATCACCAGCAGTCCACCCAGCACCGCCGCGACCACCAGCAGCGCCGCCGTCACCCATTTCGACACACCCGTCATGCCCGCAGGGTAGGGGAGAGGCGCGGGGTGACGTGTCCCCAGGCAGGGGAGTGGGGAGTGGGGAGTGGGGAGTGGGGAGTGGGGAGTGGGGAGTGGGGGACGATCGCTTACCGCCGCTCACCCACGGCTGACCTCACACAACGCGAAAGGGACGCCCTCTCAGGCGTCCCCCTCTGTCTTCCGCGCGGTGTTACCAGGCGTAGAAGATCGCGACGATCAGCAGCCACACCACGTCCACCAGGTGCCAGTACAGGCTGGCGGGGGTGATGGAGCCGTGGTTGTACTTGTCCATCTTGCCGGTCAGGGACTGGTAGAAGGGCAGGGCGATGCCGGTGCCGCCGATCAGGATGTGCAGACCGTGCAGGCCGACGATGGTGAAGAAGCACGCCTGCCACAGGTTCTGCTTCCAGTCGCTTTCCACGCCGAACAGCGTGAACTCGTACACCTGGAAGATCATGAAGATCGCGCCGAGCAGCAGCGTGACGAACATGCCGATGCGGAAGCGGGTCAGTTTGCCGTGGTGGTTGTCCTGCTCGGCGCGGTGGATCACGAAGGAACTCGCGACGAGGACCAGGGTGTTCAGCGCGGCCAGCCAGATGCTGGGGCGCAGCGCGGGCGGCTCGGCGGCGCCGATGACGCGCAGGTACGCGTACCCGGCGATCAGCACGCCGAACAGGCCGACTTCGCTGATGATGAACCAGGCCATGCCCATGAATCCGTTGTCGTACTTGGTTAGGTGGTGGTGCGCGACCGGCACGGCGTACTCGCGGGTGCCCGCCCACTTGAACAGGCTGTACAGGAACACCGGGAAGCTGAGGTACAGCACGACCGTAGCCAGCTTGAACGCGAAGCTCGCGTCAGCGAAGGGCTGCAGGCCCGCCGTGGCGGAGTAGTTCGTGAACCAGCCGAAGCTCAGGCCGTAGCCCATCAGCAGCAGGCCGACGGCGGTCATGAACGGCCAGATGCTGTCCTGCGGTAGGTGGATGCTCTTGGGGTCCACGGGCGTTAGGGTCTGCCCGCTCTGCTCCCAGTCGTACAGGGGACGCTCGGTGGGGAAGGTGGTGGGGAAGTCATGCGCGAAGTTGTAGGGCTTGGGCGGGCTGTCCGCCGTCCACTCCAGCGTGAAGCCACCCCAGGGGTTGGCGGACGCCGTGGCGGGCTGACGGAAGCTCTGGAGCATGTTCCACACCCACACGATGCCGCCGGCCAGCAGCGTCAGCGCGCCCAGGGTGGAGATGAAGTTCAGTTCCGTCCACGCGAAGTTGCCTTCGGGGTAGGTGTAGTAACGCCTCGGCATGCCCAGCAGACCCAGGATGTACTGGGGCAGGAAGGTCATCCACGAGCCGATCATGAACAGCCAGAAGTGCGCCAGGCCCAGCTTCTCGCTCATGAAGCGGCCGGTCATCTTGGGCCACCAGTAGTACAGGCCCCCCATCGCCAGGAACGCCGTGCCGAACATCATCACGTTGTGGAAGTGCGCCACCACGTAGTACGACATCGTCACCTGGTAGTCGAAGGGAATCAGGCCCAGGGACACGCCGGTGATCCCGCCGATCAGGAAGTTGAAGATGAAGCCGACCAGCCAGTACGTGGGGGACTTCATGATGATCCGCCCGCCCCACAGCGTGCCGATCAGGTTGAAGATCTTCACGCCGGTCGGGACGGCCACGATCAGGGTGGCGATCATGAACGCGATCTGCCACGCCTCGGGCAGGCCCACGGCGAACATGTGGTGGACCCACACCAGCAGGCTGACCAGCACGATGCCCAGGATCGAGTACACCATCACGCGGTACCCGAACAGCGGCTTGCGGGCCATGGTGCTGGCGATCTCGGCGCCGATGCCCAGGTAGGGCAGCAGCATCACGTACACCGCCGGGTGCGAGTAGAACCAGAAGAACTGCTGGAACATCACGGGCACGCCGCCGATCCCGGGGTTGAACATGCTGATGCCCAGCTTCAGTTCCAGGTACGTGACGAGCGCCGCGGCGGTCAGGCCGCCCAGGGACACCAGCTGCAGCATGGACGTCGCGAAGATGCTCCACGCGAACACCGGCATCTGCCACAGGCTCATGCCGGGGGCGCGCATGTTCACGACGGTGGCGGCAAAGTTCGCGCTGCCCAGCAGCGACGCGATGCCGTTCAGGGTCAGGGCGACCATCAGCACGGCCACGCCGGTCTGGTTCGCATCGACGCTCAGGGGGTAGTAGAAGGTCCAGCCGACGCCGGGGGCGCCGCCGTTGGCGAGGCCCAGCACGACCAGGATCAGGCTGAAGATGAACAGCCACACCGCGAAGGTGTTCACGCGCGGCAGCGCCACGTCGCGTACGCCCAGCTGCAGCGGCAGGAACCAGTTCCCGAAGCCGAACAGGCCGATCGGGATCAGGAAGAAGAAGATCATCAGCGCGGCATGCATGGTCAGCACCTGGTTGTAGGTGTTGCCCACCAGGAAGGTGTTGTCCGGCACGGCCAGCTGCAGGCGGATCAGCACTGCGAGGATCCCCGCGATGGCGAAGCCCAGGATGCTGGTGGCGATGTAGAGCGTCCCGATCTTCTTGTGATCGGTCGTCATCATGTAGTCCTTCAGGACCGTCCACAGGCCCGGGCGGGCACTGGCGTCCTGAACGGGGGCATGCTGAACGGTCACTGGGTGCCTCCGTTGGGGGCGCCCTGCACGGGCGTGCCCTTCCAGTAGTCCGCTTCCTCGGGCAGCTTGAGGCTGCGCAGGTACGCGGCGATGTCGTCGATCTCGGCGTCGGTCAGCGTGCCGTTGGCACCTTGGTCGCCCGTCTTGATGAGCTTCCCACCCTTCATGTAGGGCGTTCCGTCATAGGGGGGCATCAGGCTGCCGGGCTTCACCTTCTGGCTGTGCTTGATCCAGGCGTGCAGTTCGGCTGCGGCCTTCTCGTCGATCCACTGGGCGGCACTCATGGCTTCCCACATGCCGGCACCCAGGGTGCGGCGCGTGCCGAAGAAGCTCAGGTCCGGACCGGCGGCGCCGGCGGCGGGCGTACCCTGCACGCGGTGGCAGCCGGCGCAGGACACGGCGCCCGTGCTGGCCTTACCCTGCATGAACAGCGTGTACCCGCGGGCCTCGGCGCTGCCGGGGGCGGGTTCGGGGGCGCGGTAGGCCTTCATGGCGGCCAGGGTCGCGTCGTAGCGGGTCTTGTCCAGCGCGATGACCTTGTAGCGCATGTTGGCGTGACTGGCCCCGCACAGCTGCGAGCAGTTGCCCTGGTACGCCCCGGCGCGGTCGGTGTCGACCTGCCAGGTCTTCTTCACGCTGGGCATCGCGGCGCGCTGACCGCCGATGTTCGGCGCCCAGAACCCGTGGATGACGTCGCCACTGGTGATGGTCAGCGCCACGGCTTCCTTGGTGGGCATGATCAGCTCGTTGCCGTTGGTGACCACGCCGCCCGCGTCGCTGGTGGTTTCGGGGTACGCGAAGTTCCACCAGAACTGCTTGGCAAGCACGTCCACCTTCGTCGCCTGGTTGGGCGTGGGGTTCAGAACAGCCATGCTCTTGACGGTCAGGACGCTCAGCAGGATCACTATCACGACCGGCACGGCGACCAGGATGGTTTCGAGCTTGTTGTTCCCATGGAACTGCGCGGGGGGCGCGTCGTGCTTGTCTTCACGGAACTTCTGCACCGTGTAGAACAGCGCGTACGACACGCCGATGAAGATGATGATGGACAGAGCGATCGCCCAGATGCTCATCCAGAAGATTTCCCGGTTGTAAGCAGACGCCATGTCCCCGATGCTCAGGGACTGATTCGTCTGCTGGCAGCCGGTCAGTAGAGTCGCACCCAGGATCGTCAGGGTGGGCAGAGCCTGCCGGACTCGCCTCCGTGTGCCGCTGTGGCGGTGTGTGGTGGTATTCAACGTCACTCCTTTCCTCTGCTTGCAGTCTAAAGCGTCACGCGGGCGCGTGGAACGCGTGAGCCGCCGCTCGCGGTCAGCGTTCAAGCTTCCGCCCACATTCTACCGACCGGTCAGGCATACCCCCCATGAGAACAGATGAGGCGCGGGCAAGTGTCCTGACCCTCCACGTCACCCTTCATCATGCGCCATTCCAGCCCCAGAGCGAGAGGAACGCGCGTACGGCGCAACGGCGGCGCGGCCCCTGTCCTACGTGAGGCAGGGGCCGCGCCGCGCGGGAAGATTCAGCTCAGCGCCGCGAAGATCATCCGGTCGGCCGCCGCCGCCACGAACAGCAGCGCCAGGTACAGCATCGAGTACAGGTACAGCGGCACCGCCACCTTGCGCTCGACGGCCTTTCCGGCCATCACGTGCCGGTACAGGCGCCAGGACAGCACCAGCAGCCACCCACCCAGCCCGGCCGCCGACACGAAGTAGATCGCCCCGACCTCCCGGAAGAACACCGGCATGATCGACAGCACCACCGTGTAGATCGCGTACAGCCCGATCTGCGCGACCGTCAGCTTGTCGCCGTGCACGACGGGCAGCATGGGAATGCCGACCTCGCGGTACTCCTCCTTGATCATCAGCGCCAGCGCCCAGAAGTGCACGGGCGTCCAGAAGAAGATGATCGCGAACAGGAACCACGCGAACAGGTTCAGGTCCCCGGTCACCGCCGCCCAGCCCACCAGCGGCGGGAAGCACCCGGCCGCGCCGCCCAGCACGATGTTGTGCCAGGTGTTGCGCTTGAGCAGCTGCGTGTACACCACCACGTACGTCAGGAAGCCCGCGAGGCTCATCCACGCACTCAGGGGCGTGGCCCACACCCACAGCATGGCGAACGACAGGATCTGCAGCGCCCCGCCGAACGCGGCGGCGTCCCGCGTGCTGATCAGGCCGCTGGTCGTGGGCCGCTGCGCCGTACGGGCCATCTTCAGGTCGATGTCCCGGTCGATGATCATGTTGAACACGCCCGCCGACCCGGCCGACATGTACCCGGCCAGACTCACGACGACCAGCAGCCACAGGTCCGGCACACCGCGCTCGGCCATGAACATCGCCGTGATGGTCGTCCACAGCAGCAGGCTGATGACCTTCGGTTTGGTCAGCGACAGGTAATCCCGCCACGTCGCCCGGGCGGGCACGCGGTCAGCGGGGATGGGATCGGAAGTCGTCATACGTTCCCCCCTACCCTAGCGCGCCCCTGCACCGACAGACCCGTCAGCGCGCGGTACACCAGCATCACCAGCGCCAGCCACAGGCCCAGCGCCAGCAGCAGGTGCACCAGCTGCATCCAGCCCGGCGCCTTCAGGGTCACGTTCGCGAAGCCCGCCACCATCTGCGCGGCCAGCAGGCCCCACACCACGGCGCTCCAGCGCTGCACCCCGGCGCCCGGCCGTTCGCGGCGCAGGAACACGCCCAGCCACACCAGGAACGCACTGGTCAGCACCGCCAGCATGGGGTGCACCACCCGCAGGTTCTCGATCACCGACGCGGTCACCGCGAAGTCCCGCTTGACCGTCTCGATGGGCGTGCTGCCATCCGCCGGGAGGAACAGCAGGTCCCCCAGCGCCGTCACGGCGCCCGCCATGCCCAGCACCAGCATCAGGCCCAGGCCCACGTAACTCCAGCCGCCCACCAGCCCCTGACGGCGCAGCCGCAGGCCCGGCGCGCCGCCCGCCCACAGCGCCGTGAGTAGCAGCGCCGCCAGCAGCAGGAACGTATTCGCGAGGTGAATACCCTGCACGAACCCACGCGCCGGATCGGTACTGTCGGCCGTCAGGCCCAGCAGCACCTGCACGCCTCCCACCAGCCCCTCGAGCAGGATCAGCCCGAACGACACCACTGCGCCCAGCCGCGCCGGGTGGCCCCTGGGCACCGCCCGGAACGCCACGACGATCAGCGCGATCGCCAGCAGGCCGCTGGCCATGCTCGTCAGGCGGTGACTGAACTCGATCACGGTATGCAGCGTGGGGCTCTGCGGGACCACCACGCCGTTACACAGCGGCCAGTGATCCCCGCAGCCCGCCCCGGCCCCCGTGATACGCACCACCGCGCCCCACAGGATCACCAGCACGTTATAGATCAGCGCCGCCCACGCCAGTCGGGGGAGCCACACGCCCGCGCGGGCGCGCGGAACTGTCAGCGTTCCACTCATCGTCACCATCCTCGCCGCCCGTCAGGCCCGGCCACGGGGGCCAGGGCGGGGGTCTACCTCCGGGCATTCTATGCGTGCCCCCCCGCTGAGAATTGTCCCCCCACCCCCCGGCGGACGCACACCCCGCCCCGGACACCTGACCTGCGGCCACGCCCGTACACTGGGCGGGACTATGGCGGAAACCATCAACCAGTGGGCGGTCATCACGATCGTCCTGAGCGGCCTGGCCCTGTGCGTGGGCGTGTACCTCATCAAGCGGGGCCTGCGAGAGGCGCACATGCGCGCCATGATCATCGCCACCAGCCTCGCCACCATCTTCCTGGTGCTGTACCTGACCCGCCTGGGCCTGGGCTACGAGAAGAAATACGCCGGACCCGAGGAGTGGCGCGCGGCGTACTTCGCGCTGCTGATCAGCCACATCATCCTGGCCGCCGCGAACCTCCCGCTCGCGCTGGGCGCCCTGTGGAACGCGTACAAGGGCCTGAAGGCCGCCCGCACCCTGAACAACATTGACCTGCCCGCCGCGCGCGGGTACTTCAACAAGCACCGCGCCTGGGTCCGCTGGACGGTCCCGGTGTGGCTGTACGTCGCCGTGACCGGCTGGATCATCTACCTCGTGCTGCACAGCTACGGCGAGGTCATCAAGAGCTGACGCGACGGCCACAGAACCGGGGGCGGCCTGAGACGGGTCGCCCCTTGTCCTGTTCCAGCGGTGCTCAGGTCCATCGAAGCGCGAACAGCACGTCCTTCACCTCCAACCACTGCCTTGCTCAGGTGCTCGCTCTGCTCGATTCAGAGATCTTGCGGGTGTCCCTCAGGACCTCTGGATGCTGCTCTGTGTGACCCGCGCCGCGCCGAGAAGGAGAGGACGTGCGTACACTCACGCGGTGACCGTCCCCGCCCCGACGCCTGACCCCACCCCCCCGGCCGGGCGGGACGTGCTGGCCTACCCGGAATTCCGCGCCATGCTCGTCGCGGCCGTTACCAGCACCCTCGCCTCGCGCGCCGTCGCCCTGACGGTCGCGTACCAGATGTACCAGCTCACGAAAGACCCCCTCACGCTGGGCCTGCTGGGTCTCGTGGAGGCCATTCCCGCCCTGAGCCTCGCGCTGCTGGGCGGCGTCGTCGCCGACCGGACGGACCGGCGCCGCATCCTGCTCCTGACCATCGGCGTGGAGGTGCTGTGCGCACTCCTGTTTGCGCTGTACGCCCCGCACGCCCAGACGGGGGGCATCGGGCCGCTGCTGGCACTGATCTTCGCGCTGGGCGTCGCGCGGGGCTTCTCCGACCCAGCCCTGCCCGCGTTCCAGGCGCAGGTCGTGCCGCGCGAGCTGCTGCTGCGCGCCAGCGCCTGGAGATCCAGCGCGTGGCAGGCCGCCGCGATCATCGGCCCTGCCCTGGGCGGCGCGCTGTACGCGTGGCGCGGCCCGCAGGCGGCCTACGCCTTCGCGCTGGGGTTGTTCCTGGTCTCGCTGGGCTGCGTGGTCTCCGTGAAGAGCAAGGGCCGCCCCGCCTTCACGCCCGGCGAACCACTGGGCCAGAGCATCAAGGTGGGCCTCGCGTTCGTCCTGCAGCGGCAGGTGCTGGTCGGCAGCATGGCCCTGGACCTGTTCAGCGTGCTGTTCGGCGGGGCCATCGCTCTGCTGCCCGTGTTTGCCAGCGACATCCTGCGCGTCGGCCCCACCGGGCTGGGCCTGCTGGTCGCGGCGCCCAGCGTCGGCGCGCTGGCCGTCATGCTGTTCGCCACCCGCCGCCCCCCAGGGCAGGGCGCGGGCCGCACGCTACTGCTGGCCGTCGCGGGCTTCGGCGTCAGCATGATCGTCTTCGGCCTGTCCCGCAGCCTCGCCCTGAGCGTCGTGGCCCTGGTCGCCGCCGGGGTGTTCGACGGGATCAGCATGGTCATCCGCAGCGCCACCCTGCAGCTGAACACCCCGGATCACATGCGCGGCCGCGTGAACGCCGTCAGCGGCATGTTCATCGGGGCCAGCAACGAACTCGGCGCGTTCGAGAGCGGCGTCGCCGCGCGCCTGCTCGGCACCGCCCGCAGCGTCTGGCTGGGCGGTCTCGTCACGCTGATCGTCGTCGCCGCCACCGCCGCGCTGGCCCCCGAACTGCGCGCCATGAACCTCGCCGACGTGGAGGACTGACGCCGGGGCAGACCGCACCGCCCTGTTCCCCGCGCCGGTCACCGTTCTCCTCCCGCGGGCCCTGCTACGCTCCGGGCATGAAACGCAGCATTCCGGAGTTGCAGCACTCCGCGCAGCCGCTGGTCATGGTGACCGCGTACGACTACCCCGGCGGGAAGCACGCGCAGGCCGCCGGCGTGGACCTGATCCTGGTCGGCGACAGCTTGGGGAACGTCGTGCTGGGCTACGACAGCACCGCGCCCGTCACGCTGGGCGACATGATCCACCACGCGCGCGCCGTGCGCCGCGGCGCCCCAGACACGTTCATGGTCGTGGACCTGCCCTTCGGGACGTACCACACCGGCGTGCAGGACGCCATGCGCAACGCCGTGCGCGTCATCCAGGAGACCGGCGCGGACGCCATCAAGATGGAGGGGTCAACCCCCGAGATCCTGCAGGTCGTGCAGACCCTGACCCGCAACGGCATTCCCGTCATGGGCCACGTGGGCCTGATGCCGCAGACCGCCACCGCGCAGGGTGGCCTGCGCGTACAGGGCAAGGACGACGCGACCGCCCGCGCCACCCTGGACGGCGCCCTGGCGCTCGAGGAAGCCGGGGCGTTCAGCGTCGTGCTGGAGGCCATCCCCGCGCGGCTGGCGCGCCTCATCAGCGAGCGTCTGACGGTGCCCACCATCGGCATCGGCGCGGGCGTCGGCTGCGACGGGCAGGTGCTCGTCACGCACGACCTGCTCGGCATCTACGAGGGCGAGGAGAAGAAGATCGCCAAACGCTACGCCGAACTGGGCCGCGCCGCCCGCGAGGCCATCGCCGCGTACGCCGCCGAGGTCCGCGCCCGCGAGTTCCCCACCCGCGACAACGCCTTCGTCATGAAAGACGACGTGCTCGACAAACTGTACTGACAGCGGTTTCCAGTTCCGCCCAGGGGCCAACACCACGCCCCAGGGCTCCACCTCCAACCGCTGTCCTTCTCAGGTGCTCGCTCTGCGGCGCAGCTCTTCGAGTCCGCTCAATTCAGAGATATGGAGACAACCCTTCAAGACCTCTGAATTCTGCTGTGACAGCGGTCACCCGTTCCAGTGAAGGACGTGCTGCTTGCCCTTCACTGCCACTTCCAACCACAGGGCTGAACGGGGACCCGCTCCGCTCGTTTCAGCGGTGTCGCGGAGCGGGTGACCGACGACCGCAGCCGCCGAAGGCGCCCTGGGGCTGGCCTCTGAAGTCTGTGGTCAGAAGCTGCGGTCGTTGCCGTCCCCTGCCTCACGGAGTTCCCGGAGCGGCACCACGGCCGCCACGTTCCCCACGATCCGCCCCGCGAGCCAGCGGGGTGAACCCGTCACGGCGACCTCCAGGAGCGATCCGTCCGGGCGGCGCAGCCGGGTGCGGTACGTGCTGGTCGTGCCCAGGTCCCGCTGATCCCGCGCCTGGGTCAGCGTCTCGTGATCTTCAGGCAGCGTGAACTCGAACGGCGTGCGGCCCAGCACCCGCTCGGGCGTCACGCCCAGCATGCGGGCGTACGCGCGGTTCACGAACACGAACCGGCCGTCCTCGTCCGTGACGGTCAGGCCGTGCTCGACGGATTCCATCAGCTGCCTCGCGAAGCCCAGCTCGTGCGCGTACGCGTCCTTCAACTCGCGGTGCCCGCGCACCAGCCGCACCACGCGCGGCGCCAGCCACGCCGCCACGCCCAGCGTCGCCAGGGGAGGCAGGACCACCACGAATGCCTGCGGGCGCGGCACCAGCCACGCCACCAGAAAGGACTCCAGGATCAAGAGGGCGAACAGCGCGTACGCCACCCGCAACTCCACCTGTCCCGGTCTCATGAGCACAGCGTGCCCCGCCTGCCCTTGCAGGGTTCTTACTGCAGGGCAGCCTTGTCGGCCCATGAGGGTCCTGACCGCAGATGAGGCAGCCGGGCCGCGCCGGGACTGGTAGGGTGCAGCCCGATGACTCTCAGCCGGCACCTGCTGACGACTGCAGCTCTGCTGGGGCTGGGCGCTGCGGTGCAGACCCGCTCCCTGCTGGTGGACGTGCAGCGTGCGGATGCCGGCTTTCCCTGGCTGAACCTGATCAGTGTGGCCCTGAGCTGGGGCGCGGTGACCGGCGTCCTGCTGCACGCCCTGTGGCCCGTGCGGGGGGAACGGCCGGTCCGGGACTGGCGGGCCTCGCTGCCCTTCTACCTGCTGCCCACCCTGGCGCTGCTGCTGGGCGGTACGTTCCTGATCGACCGTGAGCTGACGCGCGACGTGAACCTCACGGCCTGGACTGCCTTCAATCGGTCGGCCCGCGACCTCGAACTGATCGAGGCGCTCTGTCCGGTGCGGGGCAACCGGTGCGTGCAGGCGAACGTGGACGGCCCCCTGATGGCCGAACTCCTGCAGTCGGCGGTCACGGCAGCTGGGGGTCGGGTCGCGGGCGGCACCCTGTCCCTGACCCGCCAGGGAGACCGCGTGATGGGGGAGGCGAAGATTACGCTGCGCGCTGGCTTGCGGCAGGTGCCGTTCACGTTGCGGTACGACGGGCCGGTGATCGTGGGCCGCGCCGCGCCCCTGCCCGACGCGGCGCTGCCCCTGGCGCAGGCCACCCTGGAGCGCGCCGATGACTGAGCGTACCTCGACCCTGGCCCGTGAGGACGGCCCGCAGTTCCGTCCGCGCCCCGGCCCGCTGCGGCTGATGCTGGTCCTGCAGGGGGTGTTCCTGCTGGGAATGCTGGCCGGACTGGTCGTGCTGCTGGTCAGCAGTCCCCTGTCGCGGCTGGCGGACCGGGTCGTGGCGCTGTTCCCGTGGTGGTTCCTGGTGCAGGCGCTGTTCTTCGGTGCGTACGCGCACGCCTACTGGGGGGCCTTCGGCACCCTGGGGAAGGCCGCCGCGCCCATGCAACTCTGGCGGAACCCGGAGCTGCGGAGCCTGCCCGCGCTGCCGCCCCTGCCGCTGTGGCGGGCCGCGCTGCTGTACGCCGTGCCGCTGGCACTGGTCGGGGCCATGTTCGCGTGGGGCTCGCGGGATCGCGGGACGCAGGTGGCGCGCTACACCACGAGCGGTCAGTGGACCTCGGCCGCTGCGCTGGGCTTCACGCGGGTCAGCTGCCGGGACTTCCCGGCAGGCCGCGTGCAGCCGGACTCGCTGTGTCTGGTGGCGTGGCAGGACTTCCCGCAGGGGCGGTCCTTCGCGGACACGGTGCGCGCGTGGGTGCAAGGCGAGCGGCGCACCTACACGGACGCCGGGCAGCCGGTAGGGGCCCCCGCGCTGAACCTGCCCTTCCGGCAGGCGGGCGGCGTGACGGGCGGGCAGTGGACCGTGCCGCTGCGCCGCATCACCGAGGACGACACCCAGCCGTTCACCGTGACCGCCGTGTCCCGGCGCGACCCGGCCCCGGAATCAGGCGCGGCCCCGGCCCCTGATCTGTCCTCCTGGCTGCGGGGTCAGGCGTTCCATTCGGTGCTGATCGTGACGCCCGGCGCGTCAAGTCCCGGTGTCACAGCGCCGTGACCGGGCGGGCTCTATCCTGATTGGATGACCGCGCCTGCCGATTCCGCGAAGCCTCACATTCACGTTCCGGACGGCTCCTGCTGCACCCCCAAGAAGTTCGCGCACCTGCACCAGCACACGCAGTACTCGCTGCTGGACGGCGCGGCGAAACTCAAGGACCTCCTCAAGTGGGCCAAGGAGGTCACGCCGGAAGGGCAGACCCCGGCGCTGGCCATGACGGACCACGGGAACATGCACGGCGCGGTGCACTTCTACAACTACGCGACCGGGATGGGCGTCAAGCCGATCATCGGGTACGAGGCGTACGTCGTGCCGGGCGAGGGCACCCGCCGCGACCGGACGCGCGCGCAGGACGGCGAGAAGGGCATCTTTCACCTGACGCTGCTCGCCCGTGACTTCGAGGGGTACCAG
This sequence comes from Deinococcus sedimenti, assembly GCF_014648135.1. Taxonomy (NCBI): domain Bacteria; kingdom Thermotogati; phylum Deinococcota; class Deinococci; order Deinococcales; family Deinococcaceae; genus Deinococcus; species Deinococcus sedimenti. The sequence continues at coordinate 100,270 of NZ_BMQN01000005.1, forward strand.
AACCTCTGCCGCCTGAGTTCCCGCGGGTACACGGAAGGCTACTACTACAAGCCGCGTATCGATCACGAACTGCTGCGCGAGCACCACAAGGGCGTGGTTGCGTTCAGCGGGTGCCTGGGCAGCGAGGTGCAGCAGCTGCTCCTGCAGGGCCGCGAGGACGACGCGAAGAAACGCCTGCTGTGGTACCGCGAGCTGTTCGGCGAGAACTACTTCATCGAGATCCAGGATCACGGGCTGCCCGAGCAGAAGCGCAACAACCCCATCCTGCGGGCCTGGGCGCAGGAACTCGGGATCGGGATGGTCGCCACGAACGACGGTCACTACGTCAAGAAGAGCGACGCCACCGCGCACGAGACGCTGCTGGCCATCCAGACGAAGGCGACCCTGGCGGACGAGAACCGCTTCAAGTTCCCCTGCGACGAGTTCTACGTGAAGAACCTCGAGGAGATGCAGGCGTCCCTGCCGGTCAGCGAGTGGGGCGAGGAACCCTTCGACAACACCGCCCTGATCGCCGAGATGTGCAACGTGGACCTCCCGGTCGGCAAGAAACGCGTGTATCAGATGCCCGCCCTGCCCATCCCCGAAGGCCGCACCATGCCCGAGGAACTGCGCGTGCAGACGTACCGGGGCACCGTGAAACGCTACCCGGCGCACGCCACGGAAGCGCTGCTGCGCGACTACGCGACCCGCACCCTGACCGCGCTGGGCGCCGACGCGCAGAAGGTGCTGGACCGCGCCGGGAACTGCGACCCTCAGACCTGTGACCTAGAGACGCTATACACCCTGCTGGCCTTCGCGGGCAGCGAATGGGAGGCGCGCGGCAAGGCTGCCGGGGAGAAGTACACCAAGTACCCCGCGCTGGAACTCATGGAACAGGAGGGCGAGGCCGGGACACTCCCCGCCTACGCGCACGAGGACTGCCGCCGCGCCGGGCAGAAGGACAGCGACACCAGCATCGCCCTGGACGGCGAGCACGATGAGGAGACCACCCGCGCCCACCACCGGCACGCGCTGGTGATCCTGCGCCGCGCCGAGTACGAACTGAGCGTCATCAACAACATGGGCTTCCCCGACTACTTCCTGATCGTCGCGGACTACATCAACTGGGCCAAGGATCAGGACATCAGCGTCGGGCCGGGGCGTGGCTCGGGCGCAGGGTCGCTCGTGGCGTACGCGATGCGCATCACGAACCTCGACCCGCTGGAATTCGAGCTGCTGTTCGAGCGCTTCCTGAACCCCGACCGCATCTCCATGCCGGACTTCGACATCGACTTCAACGACGCGCGGCGCACGGAAGTCATCCAGTACGTGCAGGACAAGTACGGCGAGGACAAGGTCGCGCAGATCGCCACCTTCGGGACCATGGCGTCCAAGGCGTGCCTGAAGGACGTGGCGCGCGTCATGGGCCTCGAGTACGCCAAGGTCGACAAGGTGTCGAAGCTCATTCCGATCAAGTTCGGCAAGAGCTACAGCCTCGAGCAGGCGCGCGAGGCCGTGCCGGACATCCAGCAGATGCTGAACGAGGACGCCCAGCTGAAAGAAGCGTACGAGTTCGCGCAGAAACTCGAAGGACTGACCCGCCACGCCAGCGTCCACGCCGCCGGGGTCGTCATCGGCAAGACGCAACTGACCGACCTCGTACCCGTCATGCGCGACACCTCAGGCGCGGGCATGGTCTGCCAGTACGACATGAAAGCCGTCGAGGACATCGGCCTGATCAAGATGGACTTCCTGGGCCTGCGCACCCTGTCCTTCCTGGACGAAGCCAAACGCATCCTCAAGGAATCCGGCACCGACTTCGAGGAGAGGTACGGCACCTTCGACGACATTCCCTTCGACGACGCCCGCACCTACGAACTCCTCAGCCGCGGGGACACCAAGGGCGTCTTCCAGCTTGAAGGGGCCGGGATCGCCGACGCGTCCAGGCGCCTCAAACCGCGCCGCCTCGCGGACATCATCGCCCTGTCGGCGCTGTACCGCCCCGGCCCGATGGAGAACATCCCCACCTACGTCCGCCGCCACCACGGCCTCGAACAGGTGGACTACGTCCGCGACGGCTTCCCCAACAGCGCCCAGTACCTCGAAAAGATCCTCGCCGAAACGTACGGCATTCCCGTGTACCAGGAGCAGATCATGCAGATCGCCTCCGAAGTCGCCGGATTCAGCTTAGGTGGGGCCGACCTGCTGCGCCGCGCGATGGGCAAGAAGGACGCCGAGGAGATGAAACGCCAGCGGCAGATCTTCGTCGAGGGCGCAGGCGGCAACGGCGTCCCCAAGGACGAGGGGAACAAACTGTTCGACCTGCTCGACGCGTTCGCGAACTACGGCTTCAACAAAAGCCACTCCGCCGCGTACGGCGTCATCACGTACCAGACGGCGTGGCTCAAGGCGAACTACCCCGTGCAGTTCATGGCCGCCCTGCTGACCGTCGAACGCAAGGACAGCGACAAGGTCGCCGAGTACGTCAGCGACGCCCGCAAGATGGACGTCCACGTCCTCCCCCCCGACATCAACAAGTCCGCGCCCGACTTCGCGGTCGTCGGGCAGGACATCCTCTTCGGCCTGTACGCCATCAAGGGCCTCGGCGAGGGCGCCGTGCTGAAGATCCTCGAGGAACGCGAACGCGCCGGAGCCTTCAAGAGCCTCGCGGACTTCTGCTCCCGCCTGGGCAACAAGGTCTGCAACCGCAAAGCCATGGAAAGCCTCATCAAGAGCGGCGCGTTCGACCAGTTCGGCGACCGCCGCCAGCTCCTCGAGAGCCTCGAGGAATCCATGACCTGGGCACAGGGTGCCGCCGCACTCGCCAACAGCGGCATGGACGCCCTGTTCGGCGCGCAGGAAGTCGCCCCCGAACCCAAACTCAGGGCGGGCGTCACCCCCTACACCGACCTGGAACGCCTCAGCATCGAGAAAGAAGCCCTGGGTCTCTACATTTCCGGCCACCCTCTCGAACAGCACGAAGGGCTGCGCGAAGCCGCCAGCTGCCGCATCAGCGACCTCGACACGTGGTTCCAGACGCAGAACGTCGCCCCCGGCAAACGCATCAAGGCCGTCCTCGCGGGCATGATCGAAAGCGTCGTCAAGAAACCCACCAAATCCGGCGGCATGATGGCCCGCTTCATCCTCGCCGACGAATCAGGCCAGACCGAACTCGTCGCCTTCAGCCGCGCCTACGACCGCATCCAGGACAAACTCGTCAACGACACTCCCGCCCTCGTCATCGTCGAACTCGAATCGGAAGATGGCGGCCTGCGCGCCATCGCCGAGGAAGTCGTCAGCACCGAACAACTCGGCGAAGTTCCCAAAGTCATGTACGTCACCATCGACCTCGAGAACGCCACCCCCGACGCCCTCGGCGAATTCCAGAGCCTCCTCGACGAACACGCCGGCAGCATGCCCACCTACCTCCGCCTCGAGACCCCCGAACAGTTCGTCCTGTACCAACTCGACCACGGCATGGGCAGCCCAGACGCCATCCGCGTCCTGAACCACACCTTCCCCTGGGCCGACGCGTACCTCGCCTACGACCAGCAGACCATCCTCGGCCGCTTCGCCCCCAAACCACCCGCCTGGATGAACAAACAGAATGGGGGCATGCGGGCGTAAGCGCGAGCTGACCCCTCCGCTGCGCGGAGAACCCCTCAGTCAGCTGCGCTGCCAGCTCCCCTCACAGGGGAGCCTGTTTTTGCCTCCCCTTGAGGGGGTTCCCGCAGGGGGCGGAGGGGTTACGCTGCGGATCATGCGTGACCTGCATTCGCGCCGTCTGGTGCCGCGTGCGCGTGAGTTGCGTCGGGCCATGACGTCTGCGGAGCGGCGGTTGTGGTTCGACCTGCTGCGGGCGCATCCCGGGCGGTTTCTTCGGCAGGTGCCGCTGCTGGGGTTCATTCTGGATTTCTACGCGCCGTCCGCGAGGTTGTGCGTGGAGGTGGATGGCGGCAGTCATGACGGCGTGGAGGCTCAGGCGTATGACGCCGAGCGGTCGCGGGTGCTGGCTGGGGCGGGCATTCGGGTGCTGCGCGTGCAGAACGTGGAGGTCATACGGAACCTGCCGGGGGTGGCGGCCCTGATCGAGTTGTCGCTCCGGGCATAAAAAAGGCTCCCCTGTGAGGGGAGCTGTCAGCGCAGCTGACTGAGGGGTTTTCCCGCTTACGCGTATTTGGTGCGCATCATCATGATCTTGAGTTCGTGGGGGCTGGTGGCGCTTTGCAGGGCGTCGTCCTCGTGCATCAGGCCTTCCTGGACGAGGTGCGCGAGGTGCTGATCGAAGGTGTGCATGCCGCGCGAGCCGCCTTCCTGGAGGGCCTGTTTGATTTCTTCCATGCGTTCGGGGTCCTTGATGCATTCGCGGACGGTGGGGGTGCCGAGCATGATTTCGAGGCCGAGGACGCGGCCGCCGCCGACTTTGGGCAGGAGGCGCTGGCTGACGATGCCGACGATGCTTTCGCTGAGACCCTGGCGGATCTGGTCGCGTTCGTGCGGAGCGAAGAAGTCGATGATGCGGTTGACGCTGCGGATGGCGTCCTGGGTGTGCAGGGTGCTGAAGACGAGGTGTCCGGTCTGCGCGGCGCTCAGGGCGGCTTCGACGGTTTCCTTGTCGCGCATCTCGCCGATGAGGATGACGTCAGGGTCCTGGCGCATGCTGGCGCGCAGACCGTTGGCGAAGCTCATGGTGTCCAGGCCCAGTTCGCGCTGGCTGATCATGGCCATGCGGTCTTTGTGCAGCACCTCAATGGGGTCTTCGAGGGTGACGATGTTGACGGGCTGGGTGGCGTTGATGTGGTCCAGCAGGCTGGCGAGGGTGGTGGTCTTGCCGCTGCCGGTGGGGCCGGTGACGAGGATCAGGCCGCGTTCGTGCTGCGCGAGCTGTTCGAAGGTCTCGACAGGCAGGCCGAGCTGCTGGAAGCTGGGGATGGGTTTGTCCTCGATGACGCGCATGATCAGGCCGATGCTGCCGCGCTGCCAGTAGGCGTTGACGCGGAAGCGGGCGAGGCCGGAGATGCCGTACGCGAAGTCGGCTTCGCGGCGGTTGACGAAGTCGTCCCACATGGCGGGGGTCATCATCTCGCGGGTGAATGCCTCGACGTGTTCGTGGCCGAGTCGGGTTTCCCCGAAGCGTTTGATCTCGCCGTTGATGCGCCCGGCGGGGGCGCTGCCGGTGCGCAGGTGGATATCGCTGGCACCTTCGGTGACAATGGCGGTCAGTACGCTGTTCAGGACACTCATGGCGTCCTCAGGGTAGGTGGTGGGGTCTTACAGTTTCGTTGCGGCGGGCTGGTGTGGTCCTTCCGTGAGCCCACCTGCCTGGGGGGTGGGTGCCCCGCGCAGGCGGCGGCTCTCGAGGTCGGCGTGGTGGATCAGGTAGCGGAGCCACGCCTTGGCGGTCAGCGCGCCGAGGCTGTTGTGGTGGATGGTCAGGTCGTCGTTCGGGGGCTGGTTGTGGAGGCGGCGGGCGAGGTCGACGGTGGCGGCGCGGGTGCTGGTGATCAGCGCCTGAAGTTGCGGCAGGGTGGTGTCCTGGGGGGGGCGGTGGGTGTGGTAGGGCGCGGTGAGTTCGGGGTGTTTGCCGAGCGCGGCCCCGAGGCGGTACTGACCCCAGCGTTCGATGCCGATGATGTGCGCGAGGACTTCGCGGTTGGTGTGGGTGTCGGCGGCGCGCTGGGCGCGTCCGGTGAGGTGGGTGCCGCTGCTTTCGAGGCTGTGGGCCAGTTCGGTGTAGGAGCTGCGTCCGGCGGGGCGTTCCAGGACGCGGCTGACAACGGCGCCCTTGAGCTCGCGCTGGCGGGTGCGGGCGAGGTACGCGGCGCCGGCGGCCACGCCGACGGTGGCGACCGTGATCAGGGCGGGCACGGCGGGGCTGGTTCTTCGCTGGCTCATGCCGCATGGTACGCGCTTTGTGGGGGTGGGGTTCCGTCCGGTGGGGGGTCAGGGTGGGCAGGTCAGGACCTGGTCCGGCATCCCGATCAGGTGTACGTGCGAGTCGGCGGGGCAGGGGAGGGCCTCCCGGAGCATCAGGGGGTGCGCCAGGGTGTACTCGGGCAGGTCCAGCGGCAGGCCGCGTGCGCCCCAGCCGAAGCCCTTCCCGAGCCGCGCGCCGCGCGTGTCCACGGCGACGCACGCGAGGACTGCCCCCTGCGCGCCGTCGGGCGTCAGGGTGGGCTCGCCGTACTCCGGCAGGGTGCTCAGGCGCGCGCCGCGCGGGTCGGTGACGCGCCAGTACCAGCCGTCCTTCTTCTGATGGGGGACGTACAGCGTCTTCCCGGCCTTCAGCGCCTGCTGCCGCAGCGGGAGCAGCGCGCGTTCTGGCCCGACGATCAGGGTGTGCCGCGCCTCCAGATCGGGGTGCGCGAGGAGCTGCGCGGCGGCCTTCTTCGCGTGCGTGAAGTTCGGGCAGTGCCCGTGCGGCGGCAGCGGGTACGCGCAGGCCTGCCTGCCCATCAGGTCGTCCCACACGCTCTCCCGGACTGCGCCCGCCGTGGTCATGCCCGCACGCTAGCAGAGCGTGGGGAATGGAGGACGGCTGCTGGTGTTGTTCCCACAACCCATACCCTCCCCGATAGGTCATCTGGCGGCGGCGCGGCGTGGGCGCGGGGTCTACACTCGGGCGCATGAGTGATGGCGTGCGGGCAGAGGTGGTGCGGGTGGCAGCGGCGGCTTACCCGGTGGACTTCCTGGCGGACTGGGCCGCGTACGAGGCGAAGGTGTCGCGCTGGGTGGCGGACGCCGTGGCGCAGGGGGCGGGACTGCTGGTGTTCCCGGAGTACGCGCCGCTGGAACTGATCAGCCTGCTCCCGCAGGACCTGCACCATGACGTGCGGGGCATGCGCCCGGCGTTGCAGGCGTTCGTGCCGGAGTTCGTGGCGCTGCACGCCCGGCTGGCCCGCGAGTACGGGGTGGGCATCGTCGCCGGGAGTTACCCCGTGGCGCACGCCGGGGTGTTCGTGAACCGGGCGTTCGTGTTCGGCCCGGACGGTACGCAGGCGCATCAGGACAAGCTGCTGATGACCCGTTTCGAGGCCGAGGAGTGGGACATCGCGCCGGGCGAGGGCGCGGCGGTCTTCGACCTGCCCCTGCCGGGCGGGACGCTGCGTTTCGGGATCGCCATCTGCTACGACAGCGAGTTCCCCACCCTGGCGCGCGAACTGGCGGAGGCGGGCGCGGAACTGCTGGTCGTGCCGTCCTTCACCGGGAGCCGCGCGGGCTTCACGCGGGTGCGGGTGGGCAGCATGGCCCGCGCGCTGGAAAACCAGTGCTACGCGCTACACGCCCCGCTGATCGCGGACGCCCCCTGGACGTACGCCGTCGAGGACGCGCACGGGGCCGCGGGCGTGTACGCCCCGTCGGACAACGTCCTGCCCGAGGACGGCGTCGTGGCGCAGCTGGGCTGGAACGAGACGGGCTGGCTGGTCACGGACCTGGATCTGCGCCTGACCCGCAACGTGCGGGTGGACGGGCACGTCCTGAACTGGCGGGACCGCGTGGCGGGCGCGACTCGCCCGACGCCCGCGCAGGTCGTGAGTCTGGGCGGCGTCCCGGAGCACGCCTGAACGCCGTGCAGGTCCGCCGCCTGACGCCCGGGGACGCCCCGGCGTACCGCGTGGCGCGGCTGGCGGCATTGCAGACGGACCCGGCGGCGTTCCTGATGACTGCCCCGGAGTTCGCGGCACAGACTGAGGAGGCACTGGCGGCCCGCCTCGCGCCGGACGCGGCGGGCGTCACGCTGGGGGCCGTCGTGGATGGTCAACTGCTGGGCCTGCTGACTCTGATGCGCGAATCGGCCCCGCCGCTGGCGCACCGCGTGAACGTGTACGGCGTGTCCGTCGCCCCGCAGGCGCGCGGGCAGGGCCTCGGCGAGGCGCTCGTGCGGGCCGGGGTGACCCTGGCGTGCTCGTGGGCGGGCGTGACGTCCCTGCACCTCGCCGTCATGGACACGCAGGACGCCGCGCGGCGCCTGTACGAACGCTGCGGGTTCCGCGTGTGGGGCACCCAGCCGGACGCGGTGAGGCGGGATGGCCGCGTGCACGCCGAGCACTGGCTGGTGCTGGAGTGCTGACGGGCTTCGTGCGTCCGCCCCGGCTGGTTCCGGGGTCGCGGGTGGCGGCCCTGGGCCTCTCCAGCGGTTTCGTGACCGAGGTCATGAACCGGTACCGCGCCGGGGTGCGGCAGGTCGCGCAGGAATTCGGGTGGGAGGTCGTGGCCGCGCCGAACGCGCTGCGCGGCCCGGCGTTCCTGGCGGCGAACCCGCAGGCCCGCGCGGACGACCTGCACTGGGCGCTGGAGTCGCCGGATATTCACGGGATGGTGAGCATCATCGGCGGGGACGACAGCGTGCGCCTGCTGCCGTTCCTCCGCCCGGAGGTGATCCGCGCGCACCCGAAGGCGCTGCTGGGCTTCAGCGATACCACCGTGACTCTGACGCAGTTCGTGCGTGCCGGGGTCATGGCGTATCACGGCCCGGCACTGCTGACCGACCTCGCGGAGAACGGTGGGCTGCACCCCTTCGTGGTGCAGGGCGTGAGGCGCGCTCTGATCGATCCGCCCGCGCCGTTCGATCTGGCGCCCGCGCCGGAGTGGACGCAGGTCAGCCCGGACTGGCGGGACGAGGCCGCGCAGGAGACGCCGCGGACCTTCCAGCCCGGCGACGGCTGGGTGTGGCTGCAGGGCGACGCGCCCGCGCAGGGGCACCTGCTGGGCGGCTGCATCGAGGTGCTGGACATGTTCAGCGGCACGCCCGGCTGGCCGGACCCCACCCTGTGGCGCGGGGCAGTGCTGGCCCTGGAGACCAGCGAGGACGTCCCCCCGCCCCGGCAGGTGGGGTACTGGCTGCGGAACCTCGCCGCGCAGGGCATTCTGGGCGGTCTCGCGGGCCTGATGCTGGCCCGCCCGCGCGGGTACACGCCCGAGATGGTCGCGGACCTGTCCGCCTGGGTGCGCCGCGTCCTGCACGAGGCGGACCGCCGGGATCTGCCGGTCGTGGCGAACGTGGACTTCGGGCACACCAGTCCGCAGCTGACCCTGCCGCTGGGCGCGCCGGTGCGGCTGGACCCGCAGGCGGGACGCGTGACGGTCCTGCCCTGAGCGGGCGCGCTATCATCTCCGCTGTGCGGCTGCTGCTGCTGTCTGACATTCACGCGAACCACACCGCCCTGCAGGCGGTCCTGAGCGACGCCGCCGGGCGCCGCTACGATCAGGTCGTGCACCTCGGCGACGCGCTGGGGTACGGCCCGCACCCGCGCGAGGTGCTGGACGCCTTGCGGGAACTGGACGCCGTGTGCGTGCTCGGCAACCACGACGACATGCTCCTGCAGTACGCCGATGGCCGCAAGGCCGTGAAGGAATCCATCGTGAGCGCCGCCCTGACCTGGCAGCTGACCCGCCTGTCCGACCGCGACGTGGACTGGGTGCGGACCTGGCGGGACGGCATCGACGACCCGGACGTGGGGGCCCGCTACCGGCACGGCACGCCCGTCAGCCTGGATCACTACGCGGATTCCGTTCCGGCGGCCCGCGAGGCGTTCACGCAGTGGCAGGGCCGCCTGGGGTTCGTGGGGCACACGCACATCCCGGCCGTGTACGCCACGCTGAACTCCCCGGTGGGCGACTGGGTGAAGGTGCAGGCCTTCCCGGACGGCGGGAGTTACATGGTGGCCCCCAGCACCCGCGTGATCCTGAACCCCGGCAGCGTCGGGCAGCCGCGCGACGGGAACCCGAAGGCCAGTTACGCCATCTACGATTCCGCGCGCGGGTACTTCGAGGTGTTCCGCGTGGCGTACGACGTCGGGCGGGCGCAGGAGGCGGCGCTGGAGGCCGGGCTGCCGCAGGTGCTCGCCGCGCGGCTCGCGATCGGTAAGTGAACGCCGCCATGACGGCCGCTGACCTGCATGGGCCGCTGCTGGAACAGACCGGCGCCTTCCGCGGGAACGCGCTGCTGCTGACCGGCCCGGCCCGCGTCGGTAAGCTGGACGTGGCGCGCGCCGTGGCCGCGCAGCACAACTGTCAGGGCGCGCGGGGCATGTACGGCGAGGCGTGCGGGGCGTGCCCGTCGTGCCGGGCGCTGGCGGCGGGCGCGCACCCGGACCTGCTGCTCGTCGAGCCGCGCGCGACGACCACCACCGGCAAGGCCGCGCGCCGCAAGCTGATTCCCATCGGCGCGGTGCTGTCCGCCCGCGACAAGAGCCGCGAGTACGAGACGCACGTGTTCGAGTTCCTGGAGGTCCGCCCCACCTTCAGTCGGCGCGTCGTGATCGTGAACGGCGCCGAGCACCTGGGTCCCGAGGCCGCGAACGCCCTGCTGAAACTGGTGGAGGAACCCCCGCACGGGGCGCTGTTCGTGTTCCTCGCGGAGGACCTGCGGTCGGTGCTGCCCACCATCGTCAGCCGCAGCGCCCGCCTGACCGTCGCGCCCGCCAGCGACCCGGCGCTGGAACGCGCCCTGATGCGGGCCGGGCAGGCACCGGACCCGGAACTCGTGGCGTTCGCCGCGGGGCGCGCCGGGGTGCTGAACGATCCGGACACCGTGCGCGGGGCGTTGCAGGACGCGCGGGAACTCACGAACGCGCTGGGCGAGAGCCTGCTGGCCGCGCTGGAGGCCGCCGAGGCGCTGGAGAAACGCTTCGACCCGGCGTGGCATCCCGAGGCGCTGCGCTTCACGTGGCGGGACCAGCCGCCGCACGTCCGCGCGCGTGCGGATACCGCCCTGACCGCCGTGCAGGAGGCGCTGGAGGCGTACGCGAGTCCCAGCCTGAGCTTCCAGGTGTTCGCGCTGGCGCTGCGGGACGCGTTCGGGCACGCCTGAACCGGACGGTCCCCCGGCGTAGACTGCCGGGCATGAGTGCTCCTTTCACGCATGGCGCGCTGCGCCTCTGGTCGGTGCCGACCGGTCCCATTCAGGAGAACGCGGTCCTGATCGCCGGGGCTCAGCAGGAGGGGTTCCTGATCGACCCGGGCGACGACGCGGACCGCCTGCTGACGCTGGTGCGCGGGTCGGGCGTGACGGTGCGGGGCATCCTGCTCACGCACGCGCACTTCGATCACATCGGGGCGGTGCAGCCGCTGCGCGAGGCGCTGCAGGTGCCGGTGTGGCTGCACCCGGCGGACCTGCCGCTGTACCGGGCAGGCGCGCAGAGTGCGGCCCGCTGGAACCTCCCGTTCGTCCAGCCCGCCGATCCCGACCATGAGATCACGCCGGGGCAGGCGTTCACGGCGGGCGACCTGACCCTCACGGCGCGGTTCCTGCCGGGGCACGCGCCGGGTCACGTGGTGTTCACTGCGCCGGGCCTCGTGGTGGCGGGGGACACGCTGTTCCGGGGTGGGATCGGCCGCACGGACCTGCCGGGCGGGAACCACCAGCAGCTCCTGGCGGGCATCCGCGAGCAGCTGCTGACCCTGCCGGGCGACACGGTGGTGTACCCAGGTCACGGGCCGCGCACGACGGTCGCCACGGAAGCGCAGACGAACCCGTTCCTGCAATGAGAAGGGCGCCGCCCCCGTTCACCGGGGGCAGCGCTGATCTGGAAGAGGTTAGAAGCCGCTGACGTTCAGGCGGCCACCGGTGACGGTCTTGCCGCTGAGGCTGGGGGTGGGCGTGGCGCTGCTCAGGATCGCGGCGCGGATCTGCGCGGCGGTGGCGTTCGGGTTGAGGCTGGCGTACAGGGCGACGCCGCCCGTGACGTGCGGGGTGGCCATGCTGGTGCCGTTGTAGCTGCTGTACTTGTTGTACGGCACGCTGCTCATGATCGCCACGCCGGGCGCGCCGATGTCCACGCTGGTCTTCCCGTACTGGCTGAAGGAAGCCAGCGCGCCGGCCTTGTCGATGGCGGCCACGGCGATCACGGCGTCATACCCGGCGCCGGCGGTCGTGTCGTAGTTGCTGGGGTAGCTGGCGGTCACGTCGTTGTCGGTGCCGCTGTTGCCGGCGGCCGCGACGAACAGGATGTTCGCCTTGGCGGCGCGCACGACGGCCTCGTACATGGCCTGGCTGTAACCGCCGCCGCCCCAGCTGTTGTTCGTGGCGACGATGTTCAGCCCGTGGCGCGTCTTGAGGTCCGTGAAGTAGTCCACGGCCTTGATCGCGTCGGCGGTGTTCCCGCCGCGGCGGCCCAGGAACTTGCCGCTGATGAACGTCACGTTGTGGTTCACGCCGACCACGCCGCCGTCGTTCGCGGTGCCGCCGATCGTTCCGGCGACGTGCGTGCCGTGCGAGTCCAGGCTGCCGCGCGTACCGCCGTCGTAGACGCTGTTGTCGTTGTTCGCGAAGTCCCAGCCGCGCGTGTCGTCCACGTAGCCGTTGCCGTCGTTGTCGCGCCCGTCGGCCGGGTCGTAGGGGTTCAGCCAGGCGTTGTTCTTCAGGTCGGGGTGGTCGAACTGGTAGCCCTCGTCGATGATGCCCACGTACACGCTGTCACTGCCGGTCTTCCCGGCGGCCCAGGCGGTCTCGGCGCCCGAGCCGAAGTTGCCTTTCATGCCCCACAGGGTGCCGTCCGCGAAGTAATTGTCGGTCGGTGCGGCCTGGGTCTGGTAGGTCCAGTTGGGTTCCGCGAAGCGCACGAGGCCGCTGGCCTGCAGTTGCTGCGCCTTGGCCGTCACGCTCTGCCCGTCGGTGATCTGGGCGCGCAGCAGCGCGGCGCCGTTCACGGTGGCCAGGGTCTCGACGCTCTGCACGCCCAGCGCACTGAGGCTGGTCAGGGCCTGGCTGCTGAGGCCGCCCTTGAGCTGGACGAGCAGTTCGCCGTCCACGTAGGCGGGCGTGCTGGCCTGGGCGGCGTCGGGCGCGACCGCGACCTGGGGGGACGTCTGACCGCAGGCGGCCAGGAGGACGGAGAGGGTCAGCAGGCCAAACAGACGGGTACGGTTCATGCAACCTCCGGCGTGAGCAGGCGCGGGGCCGGTCACGGTGAGTGGGGCGTTGGAAAACGGTCTGGAAACCATAGGCTGATGTTCAGGTGGTCGTTTGTGAAGCGTATTTCATTGGGGACACACCCTCCCGGGGGGGGTGCGGGTGGGTGAGACAGAACCTGTGCGCTCAGACCGTTCAGACCGGAGGTGTCTGCCGGGTCGACCCGTGTAACAATGCAGGGCGTGATGCCAGGAACAGGTCTGGGGCCGGGCGCGCAGGCGGCGTCCGGGCTCACCGACGTCAGTTACAGCACGAACACTGCCAACGCCCTGATTCACCTGTACCGCGCCGAGGTCGGCAAGATGACCGCGTACCGGCAGCGGCTGGACATGACCACGAACTGGTCGGTGGTGACCACGGCGGGTCTGTCGTCCTTCGCGCTGGGGGACGTGAACAACAGCCACGCGACGTTCCTGTTCGCGATGTTCATGAACTACTTCTTCCTGCGCCTGGAAGCGCGGCGGTTCCGCACGTACGAGATCGCCCACCACCGCGTGCGGATCATGGAGCGTTTCTTCTACCCGGCGATGCTGGGCGACCGCGTGGACCCCGGCTGGCACCAGCTGCTCCTGGCTGAACTGGGCAAGCCGCGCAGCCCCATGAGCCGCGCGGACGCGCTGGGCTGGCGCCTGAACCGCAACTACCTGTGGATCTACGCCGCGGTGCTGGCCGCGTGGTTCGCGAAACTGGACCTCGCGCAGCCCAAGGGGTGGGTGCTGGAATTCCCGGCGGCGTTCTCCCTGGCGGACATCGGGAACTTTCCCGGCTGGCTGGTGTTCACGCTCGTGGGGGCCTTCTACGTGCACCTGATCGCCCTGGCCGCCCGTGCGGCGCGCACCTACCCGCTGGAAGAGGGCTGACCCGCCCCTGCCGTGACGACCGCGCGGACCTGAGCCTCGCGCCACACCTGCGCGCCCAGCAGTGCCAGCACCTGAACGCCCAGGCTGCGCGCGTACCAGTGCGGGCGCCCCGCGAGGACGCACGCGCCCAGCAGCAGGAACTGCGAGCTCAGGCCCAGGTTCGCGCTCAGGGCAGTCACGGGCAGCGGCGTGTAGGCCTGCCGCTCCTGCGGGGTGGGGGGGTGCGGGCGCGTCACGCGGCGCAGGCGGGCCTGGAACAGGGCGTCCAGCGCCCACTCCTGCGGGATGAAGTACGCGCCGTAGACGGCCTTCAGGGCCCGCAGCACCCCCGGGTGGTCCCCGCCCTGTGCGGCGTCCTCGCGGAACACCTCGCCCCGCGCGGCGCGGTACTCGCGTTCCCACACGAAATCCACGGTCAGGATCAGGCTCTGCAGCAGCGTGACCGGCACCCCGGCGTTCCCGAGGACCGCCACGTTCAGCGCGAGATTCACCAGCAGGTCCCCCTCGGTGTCCAGGTACCGGCCGGTCTCGGTGGTCTGCCCGGTCGCGCGGGCCAGCTGTCCGTCCAGACCGTCCAGCAGCGTCTTGACCTGCAGGAGCAGCGCGGGTCGCAGGCGTTCGCCGCGCCGGATGAGCAGCGCGGCGTACAGGCCCAGGGCGGTGTGGAGCAGCACCACGTGCTGCGGGTTGACGTTCCGCCGCGCCAGGGGCGGCACCAAGGTCTGGGCGGCCGGTCGGAACAGCCGTTCGCTCGCCCACTCGCGCGCCGGACGGGCCTTGCGCGTGCGGGCGAGCCCGGACTCTATCGGCGGCCCCCGTACTTGGGTGCGCCCTTGCGAACACCGGCGTAGCGGTTGCGTTCCTTGCGGCGCTGCGCGCTGCTGCCCTGCGCGGCCTTGCCGGGCACGGCCGCGGCCGGGGCGCGCCGGGGCGCGAAGGTGTCCATCGTCAGGAAGCGCGCGGCGGGAATGTACAGCAACAGCACGAACAGCAGGCTGCCCCACCAGGTGTTCAGGGTGTCCTTCAGCGGCGTCAGTTGCAGCAGCCCACTCAGGAGCGTGGCGACCAGCGCGAACAGCATGACCCGCGCCGTGAGTTTCAGCATCTTGCCCGCCGTGAAGCCCGGCGCGGGGTCCGGGGTGGTCAGCCAGCGCCAGAGGTTCACGCGCCGCTCTCCCCGGTCGGTTCGGCCTCAGTCGGCCCGGCTGTGGCGGAGCGGGCCGCGCCGCCCAGCGTCACGCGGTCCCGGAACGCCGCGAGTTCCGGGAAGTCCGTCTGTCCGTCCGCGCTGAGCAGCAGCGTCGGCTTGTGCTGCCGCTCCGCGAGGCGACCCAGTGCGGTCGCGGTCGAACCGTCCCGCGCGCCGCTCACGAAGAGGAAGCCCTTCACGGCGCCCTTGCCACCCAGCATGGATACCGCGCCGAACAGCTCGCGGTCCCCGGGGGTCGCGCGGGGCTGCTCCAGGCGCTCGGCGCGTTTCAGGACGTCCGCGACCGGCAGCTCGTGACTGAACACGGCGTGCAGGCCCAGGTCATCCAGCGCCGCGCGCAGCGGCCCCTGCACCAGCGGTTCGCTCAGCAGGGCGCGCGGGCCGATCACGGCGACCGTCACGCGGCTCGCGCGGGTCAGGGCCGGCTGCGAGGCGCGCGGATCCTGCGCCATGGGGCGCACCTTCTCCAGCGCCAGCCGCACCCGACCGGCGTTCTGCGACACGCGCAGGCCCAGTTCAGTCGCCGCGCCTTCCAGGCCATCGGGGCCGTCGGGCACGCTGATCAGGGTGGGCAGGCCGCTGATGCGCCGCGCGAGCAGGTCCGGCAGCGCCTCGCTCCACGCGTCGCCGCTCACGGCGGGCCACTGCGGGAGCAGCACGGCGTCCAGGCGGCCCATCGACAGGATGCGCCCCAGCGTCAGCTGCACGCTCAGCGGTTCGTTCGGGAGGCTCTCGCGGCCCAGCGCCAGCGCCTCCGCGTCGTCCAGGGCGGGAAGAACCGGCTCGGAGCCCAGTTCCTTCAGGAACGCCGACCAGTAGCCCGGCAGGCGCGCGGCGTGAGTTTCAAGCAGACCAACCCTCATTCTGAACAGTGTACGCGTGCGCGGCGGGGTCAGGTGTCCGCCCGCCGGGAAGGCTGCGCTCAGCCGCTCCCCTCCTGCGCGTCCACCTTGCCCTCCTGCTTGGCCTGCGTGGCCTGCTCGGCGACCTCGACCTCGTGATCGTCGATGTGGCGCTGCTCGGTGTGGTTCTCGAACAGTTCCTGCCGGGCGCGCACCTTCGACTGCGGCTGCCCCAGGTCCGAGCCGCTGCCCCGGTGCACCCGCTGGAAGAACACCAGTGCGCCCCCCGCCAGCGCCAGCGCGCCCGCGAAGTACAGGGTGTCCAGCGGTTTCTCCCAGCGCACGAAATGCTCCAGGAACGTCACGCCTAGAATCACGATGATCACCGACACGACCTTCTGCTCCAGGTCCGCGAGACTCTCGACACCCAGCGCGGACGTCAGGTTCAGCGGCGTGATGAACAGCGAGTACAGGCCCACCCCGATCAGGTAGAACACCACCGCCTTGAGCATGGTGCTCACGATCTCCAGGAACTCCACGGCGATGTTGCCCTCCTGACTGGCGATGCCCTGCGTGAACGTGTCCCGCCAGGAATCGTAGATGGTGTGCAGCGCCAGCAGCGTGCCCTGCAGGAACAGGCTGAACGACACGAGGAGCACGGCGATCACCGCGATCAGCACCACGAACCGCGTGCGGCCGATGATCTCGCTGAACCACTCGCGTTTGGACGGTTCGGGATTCGGGGAGCGCGGGGCGGGGGAGGAGCGGGTCACGCCCTCCATCATGGCGTTCCCCCGGCGCGGGCCGTGCGGGCCGGGCTTCACGCTTGCCTGAACGTCCGCCGCGCTGCCAGACTGCCCGGCGTGACTGCCGCGCCTGACCGCCCCACTCTCCCTGAATCCCTGAAACGCGTGCTGCCCGCCGCCCGCTGGGAACGCGTGAGCGGCGGCCAGAGCGGCGCGCAGGTCTGGACATCCACCCGCTACGTGCTGAAGGTGCAGCCCCGCACCCCGCACGCCGCGAGCACCCTGCAGCAGGAACGCGAGCGGCTCCGCTGGCTGGCCGGGCGCATCCCCGCCCCGCAGGTCGTGGCCTTCGAGACCGAGGGAGACCGGGACTTCCTGGCCATGACCCGCCTGACTGGCATTCCCATGAGCCACCCCGACGCCCGGCTGCACCCCGAACGGGTCGTGAACCTCCTGGCGCGTGCGCTGCGGGAACTACATGCCCTGCCCATCCGTGACTGCCCGTTCCGGCAGACGCTGGACGTCACCCTGCCCCTGGCCCGCGAACGCGTGCAGGCCGGACTGATCGACGGCAGCGACTTCGACGACGACCACGCCGGACGCAGCGCCGTGCACGTCTTCAACGAACTGGCCCGCACCCGCCCCGCCCGGGACGACCTCGTGGTCGCGCACGGCGACGCCACGTTGGACAACATCATCCTGAACGGCGAGTACGTGGAAGGCCTGATCGACGTGGGCCGCCTCGGCATCGCCGACCGGCACGCCGACCTGGCGCTGGCCCACCGCAGCGTCCGCAGTGAGCTGGGCGAACGCTACGCCGGGATGTTCCTCGATCTGTACGGCCGCGCCCTCGTGGACGACACGAAACTCGCTTACTACCGCCTGCACGACGAACTGTTCTGAATGGGTTGTGGGCTGTGGGGTGTGGGAGAAGATCGAATCCCACAGCCCACTCCCTGCCCTTACGCCTTGACCCAGCTGCGGAGGTAGTCGGCGACGAGTTCGCTGACGTTCACGCCGTCGCGGGTGGCCTTCTCGATCTGGGCGGCCTTCTCCTCGCGGGTGATGGGGAGCCAGAGGGCCACGTACTCCTGGCCGCCTTCCTGCTTGAATTCCCCGCCCAGTTCATCGCGCTGCACGAATCCGGTCTTCTCCATGTCTTCCTCCCCGGCCTGCATCAGCCAGTGGGTCACGCGGGCTTTCAGGAAACGCCACTCCCGGCCGACCTTGCGGCCCGGGATCTCACCGCTGCGCACCAGGGTGTACGCGGTGGTTTCGCTCACCTTCAGATAGGCGGCCAGTTCCTCCAGGGTCAGGACCTCGTCCGTGGGGGTCGTTACTTCGTTCATTCCGGCACCTCCTCTCAGGTGAGGTTATCTTGCGCTATCTGATGCTTAGTGTCAATAGATGGTGCAAGATGGCATCAGCTGATACTGAATGCGCTTCGTCGCATGCCCCCCGGTCTGCCCGGCCCACCCGTGCTCTACTCGGGCTCATGCGCACCCTCGGCCGACTCGTCTCCCGGCACCCCTGGGCGGTGCTGCTCGCGTGGCTGCTCGCCGCCGCCCTCAGCCTCCCCTTCGCTGCCCGCGCCCCCGCCGCCCTGACCGCCGACCCCGCCGGAGGCCTGACCGGGTCCGAAGCCACCCGCGTCACCGACCTCCTGCGCGACCGCTTCGGGGAACGCGACACGAACACCGTCGTCCTCGTCACCCGCAGCACCCCACCCCTGGGCACCCGCGAGGGCGACGCCACCTACCAGCGCTTCCTGGACGGCCTGGAAGACGTGCCCGGCGTCACCCGCGTCACCCCCGCGCAGGGCGGCGGCCCCTACCGCACCCGCTCGGCGGACGGCACCCTGGCCCTGACCCTCGCGCAGATCCCACTGCTCGACGGCGCGAGCGACACCCTGCGCCGCGTGCGTGCCTACACCGACCGCGCCGAGAGCGCCGCGCTGGACATCCGCGTCACCGGCGGGCAGGCCATTGCCGACGACTTCACCCACTTCGCCGAGAGCGACACCAAACGCAGCGAACTCGTCGCCCTGCCCCTGATCGGCGCGCTGCTGCTCGTCGTGTTCGGCGCGCTCGTCGCCACCGGCCTCCCATTGGCCGTCGGGATGCTCAGCATCAGCGTCGCCATGGCCGCCCTGTACGGCCTGACGCACGTCATGGACGTCAGCACCTTCGCGCAGAGCGTCATCACCATGCTCGGCCTGGGCGCCGGGATCGACTACGCCCTGCTGATGGTCAACCGCTTCCGCGAGGAACTGAACCGCACGCCCGACCCGCGCCTCGCCGCCGAACGCACCGTCCACACCGCCGGGCGCAGCGTCACCTTCAGTGGCTTGACCGTCGCCATCGCCATGGCAGGCCTGATCCTCCCCCCGATCGCGTTCGTGCGGTCCATCGGCATCGGCGGGGTGCTGGCCGTGCTGCTGACCGTCCTCGCCAGCCTCACCGCCCTCCCAGCCCTGCTGGCGCTGCTGGGCGACCGCGTGAACCACCCGCGCTTCACCCGCCTGAACTGGGCGCAGAGCGGCGCCGCGTCCGGCGGGTGGACCACCTTCGCGCGGCGCGTCACCGCCCGCCCCTGGCTCGCCGTGCTGAGCAGCACCGCCTTCCTGCTGCTGCTCGCCTCGCCCGCCCTGAACATCCGCACCGGGTACGCCGGCGCGTGGGGCCTCACGCCCGGCGTGGAAAGCCGCGACACCCTGAAAGATGTCGAGGCGCTCGGTGCCGGCGGCCTCCTCAGCCAGTTCGAGGTGATCCTCGACCTGAAAGGCCAGCGCTACACCCCGCAGGACCGCGCGAAGTTCCAGGCGCTCGTGACGGACCTGCGCGCCCTGCCCGGCGTGAAGGGCGTCCTCAGCCCCTTCCTGACCCCCAGCGACCTGGCGGGCACGAGTGCCAGCAGCACCGACCAGCTCGCCGCGCTCAGCGCCCTGACCACCCGCTCGTTCAGCCGCGACCGCACCCTGCTGCGCGTCACCGTCATCCCCGACCGGACCCTCCCGGCCCGCGAGATTCCCGCCTTCGAGCGGCAGATCCGGGGCACCATTGAGGCCAGCGGCTACGCCTACTTGCTCGGCGGCGCCCCGGTCGGCGGCGAGGAATTCAGCCGCGCCATCACCGACTCCCTGCCCACCGTCGTCCTGGCCGTGTTTGCGGGCACGTTCCTGCTGCTGATGGTCGCGTTCCGCAGCCTCCTGATCCCCCTCAAGAGCATCCTCATGAACGCCCTGACCGTCGGCGCCGCCATCGGCCTCGTCACCCTGATCGTGCAGGAAGGCGTCCTGGCCGCGCCCCTCGGCATTCCCGGCGACGTCGGCGTGCTCGACGCCAGCCTGCCGGTGCTCCTGTTCGCCGTGATGTTCGGCCTCAGCATGGACTACGAGATCTTCCTGCTGTCCCGCGTGCAGGAGGAATACCTCGCCGGACACCCCAACGACGAAGCCGTCGTCCTCGCCGTCGGCCACACCGCCCGCATCATCACCAGCGCGGCCATCATCATGTTCATCGTCTTTTCCGCCTTCATCTTCGGACGCGTCGTCGCCAGCAAAAGCATCGGCCTGGGCCTCGCCATCGCCGTCGCCCTCGACGCCACCCTCGTCCGCCTCGTCCTCGTCCCCGCCTTCCTCAAACTGGCCGGAAAGTGGAACTGGTGGCTGCCCGCGTGGCTCGACAAGCGCCTGCCGCACATCCGCCTCGAACACTGAACGGGGAGACATAAAGAGGGGCGACCTGCACATGCGGTCGCCCCTCTTTCCGCTGCCCGTGATCAAGCCTCGGCGTGCTCCTGCTCGCGCTTGCGGCGCAGGAACCACGCTGCCGCCGCCACCACCAGCACCCCCAGAATGATCTTGCTCGCCGGACCCACGTACTCCTCAACCCGGTCGTAATGCTCACCCAGCAGGAACCCCGCCCCCGCCAGCACCGACGCCCACAACGCCGACCCGATCGCGCTGAACAGCAGGAACTTCGGCATCGGCATCTCACTCATCCCCGCCGGCAGACTCAGCAGCGACCGGATCCCCGGCACCATCCGCCCGAACAGCACCGCCTTCGACCCATGCCGGTCAAACCAGTCGTCGGCCTTCTTGATGTCCTTGCCGCTCAGCGTCAACCACTTCCCGTGCTTATCTGCCCACGCCACCAGACGGTCCTCACCGAACGCCCGCCCCACGTAATACAGCGGCAACGTCCCGATCACACTCCCCAGCGTCCCCATCAGAATCACCAGCACCAGATTCAGATCCCCACGCGACGCCGCGAACCCCGCCGACGGCATGATCAACTCACTCGGAATCGGCGGAAACACGTTCTCCAGCACCATCAACAGCAGGATCCCCAGGTACCCCATGCTGTCCATCAAATTCTGAACCCACTCAGCCATACCCCCGAGCCTACAGGGCGTCACGCAGGGCAGGCGTCCACCCAAAGTGAAGCCCACTTCACGCACACGCCCTGACCCACCACCCCTACACTCGGCGCATGACCATCAAAGCCGTGATCTTCGACTTCGACGGCACCATCCTCGACACCGAAACCCCCGAATTCACCCACTGGCAGGCCCTCTACCGCCAACACGACCGCGAACTCCACCTCCACGACTGGCAACGTGGCATCGGCACCTGGGACGCCTTCGACCCCTGGCTCGGCCTCCCCGACCACATCCAACAGGACCGACACGCCACCCACGAACAACTCCGCGCCGATATCC
Source organism: Deinococcus sedimenti (assembly GCF_014648135.1). Lineage (NCBI taxonomy): Bacteria > Thermotogati > Deinococcota > Deinococci > Deinococcales > Deinococcaceae > Deinococcus > Deinococcus sedimenti. The sequence goes on from NZ_BMQN01000005.1 coordinate 121,542, forward strand.
ACCACACCATCCAGAACAGCGACCTCCGCCCCGGCGTCCGACACGTCCTCGACGCCATCCGACCCGCCGGACTCCGCCTCGCCCTCGCCACCAGCAGCGACCGCGCCTGGGTCGCCCGCTGGCTCCACCAGCATGGTCTGTACGACCACTTCGAAACGCTTGCCACCCGCGACGACGTCACCCGCGTCAAACCCGACCCCGAGCTCTACACCCTCGCCACCCACCAACTCGGCCTCAAGCCTCACGAATGCCTCGCCGTCGAAGACAGCCTCAACGGCGCCACCGCCGCCGCTGCCGCCGGACTCCACGTCGTCGTCGTGCCCAACGACGTCACCCGCACACAAGCCTTCCTGCCCGAATGGGGACGCGTCGACGGGTACGACGGGGGGCTGGAATCACTGCTGGCGACCGTTCGGGGCTGATGCCTCTGGGGAGCCGTTGGAAGGGTTGCGCCTGGCGGCGGGCGTCCCCACCCCCCAGCCCCCTGCCCCCCTGGGGTAGGGGGCTGGGGGAGCTTACGTTGCACTGGGCAGGTATTTCTCTGAGGTGATCAGTGGGTATGGGGCGGGTTCGGCCACTGATGGGGTTGCAGACCTCCGGGTTCGCTGCGGGCGCCCCGCGCGCTGCGCGCACGACGGGCTCGTCTGCCACGACGATGGGGTAGCTCCACACCTTGCCGTGACTCGGAAGGTTCTACTTTTTGGGCTTCTGCCAAAGCGGTCTTTTGAAAGTCGATCAACGGATCGCTTCGTGTTGCCCTGCCAGCCACCGCAGACCACCACCGGCCGTCGTGCGCGCAGCGCGCGGGCCTTGCGGGGGGCGGCAGGATGGCGTCGAAGCCGGACCCGACACCGCCCACCACAAACACGCCGCATCAGGGAAAACTCTTGCCCAGTGCAACGTAAGCCCCCCCTGCCCCTCTGGGGTAGGGGGCTGGGGGGTGGGGCAGCCCGCCGCCAGGCGCAACCCATCCAACGCGACCTGCACACCGTGAGCAGCGGTCAGCTCAGATGTCCTCACTCCCGGTGTCCATGCGGACCACGCGTGGCTGGAAGCTGGCGATGACGTTCACGAGGTCGGTCTGGCGGGCGATGACGTCCTGGATGCGTTTGTAGGCTTGTGGGGCTTCGTCGATGCCGCCGCCGATGAGGGTGACGCCGCGCTGGGTGAGGTACGCCTGGACGTCTTTTTTGTTGAGGGTGTTGGCGGCGGCTTTGCGGCCGAGTTGGCGGCCTGCGCCGTGGCTGGCGCTGTGCAGGGCGGCGTCGTGGCCGAGGCCGCGGATGACGTAGCCGGGGTCGGCCATGCTGCCGGGGATGAGGCCGAGTTGGCCTTGGGTGGCGGGGGTGGCGCCTTTGCGGTGGACGATGAGGTCCTGGCCGTTGACGGTCTGTTTCCAGGCGAGGTTGTGGCTGTTGCTGACCTGCGCGAGGGGCGTGACGTTCAGGGCGCGGGCGAGGCGGGTGTGGATGAGGTGGTGGTTGGCGAGGGCGTAGCGTCCGGCGAGGTTCATGGCCTGCCAGTACGCCTGTCCGTCTTCGTGGTCGAGGGGGAGCCAAGCGAGTTTTTTCGCTTCGGGGGCGAGGGTTGGGTGGTGGCGTTCGGCGAGGGCGGTGAAGTGCCCGGCGACCTGCGCGCCGAAGCCGCGGCTGCCGCTGTGGGAGAGGACCGCGAGGTACTCGCCGGGGTCGAGGCCGAGGTCGGCGGTGGGGAGGGTGAGGGTGCCGAATTCGACGAAGTGGTTGCCGCTGCCGCTGGTGCCGATCTGCGTGGCGGCCTTGTCGAACAGGTGGCGCAGGATGGGCTGGTCCTGCCAGGTGCTTTCGTGGAGGACCTCGTGGTCCTGGCGGTCGCGTTTCTCGAAGGCGACGCCCGCGCCGAAGCGGGTGTGCTTCAGCAGGAGGGTGGTGGCCTCGTCGGTGCGCAGTGCATCCGGCTGGATGGGGAGGATGGAGAGCATCATGGAGCAGCCGATGTCCACGCCGACGCCGTAGGGAATGACGGCGTTCTCGGTGGCGAGGACCCCGCCGATGGGGAGGCCGTAACCGACGTGCGCGTCGGGCATGAGGGCTCCGGCGCGGCTGATGGGGAGGCGCATGGCGACGTCCATCTGGCGGTGCGCGCCGGGGTCGATCAGGTCCGCACCCCAGGTGGGGTAGGGGAGGGGCTGGGCGCGCAGTTCGCTGCCCTTGCGGGCGTCGACGGTGGCCTGCTGCGCAAGGAGCTCGGCGGCGAGCGGAGCGTACACGCCGCCCGCGGCGTACGCGGCGGGGTTCTGCTGCACGGCGCGCAGTTCGTTCAGGATGTCGTCGCGGGTCAGTCCGGCGGTTTCGCGCTGGGTGGCGGCGGTCTGGGCGAGGGCGATGGCTTTCTTTTCCAGGCCGAGTTTCACGAGGTGTTTGCCGTTCATGGGTTTCTCTCTTTCAGGTGGGCGCGGAGGCGACGGCGCTTCCGGTGGTGGGGCCTCGGGTGGTGGGTGTCCGGTCGCCGGGATCGCCGTCCGGGGCGTCGGGCGTACTGGGTGTGGCTGTACCGGATGGGGCTGTGCTGGGTGTACCTGCGGGCATGGTCGCCTCCTTTCCCTGAATCGGGTCTGGGTGAGTGTGCCGCGTGGGTGGGGCAGCGGGCATCCGCATGGTGGCGGATGGGCGGCGTAGGCCAGTGCCTACTCCGGCAGCTCGTCCAGTGGCGTGGGGTCGAAGCGGACCCGGTCGGGGATCAGCCGCCCGTTCTGCGCGCGGTACGTCAGGACGAGGCGGCCCGTGAACGCCCAGGCGCGTTGCACCTCGACCAGCGCGGTCAACTGGCCGCCCTGCACGGTCCAGTGGACCTGATCGCCGACGCGGGTCGCCTCGCCGGGGGGGACGCCGGGCAGCGGGGGGAGTTTCACGCTGCGGCCGCTCAGGGTCAGGCTGTGGGTGCCCAGGCGCACCTGCTGCCGCAGGTAGGGGACGGGCGGCGTGACCGGCCACGCCGGTCCCCTCGTCAGTCATCAGGGTCACGAGGACCTCGGGTCGGGCGTCGCCGGTCAGGTCCGTGACGCTCAGGCCGGGCCAGAAGGTGGGGTTGCTGATCGTGCGCCATGCGGGGAACGTGCGGGTGGTGCCCCCGGCGGTGACGCGCAGCCCGGTCAGCCAGCCCTGGCGGGCGGGGGCGATGATCTGCACGGTCACGGCAGGTCCCTCGTGCCGCGCGACGGTCGCCCCGGCGGGGATGCCGCCCGTGGGCGTGGGCACAGGCACCTGACCGGCCAGTGCGGTGGTCAGGTGCAGGGCGGCGAGCAGCGGCAGCAGGCGGCGCATGCCCCATCATGCCGCCCCGGGCGGGTCACCGCACCGCGGGGCGCCCCTGCGTGTCGGGGTGCACCTCGCGGGCGAGGGTGGGGGCGCGGCGGTCCAGACGGAAGCCGAACCCCGTCCAGTGCCACAGGCTCAGCGCGCGGGCGGGCGCGCCGGGCGCGCTGTAGGTGGTTTCCAGCGTGGCGAGCGTCCCGTCGGGCAGCACGGTCAGCGCCGCGACCGGCTGGAACAGCGCGCTGCCCACCCAGACCTCCCGGTACCGGCCGCCACCCAGGGGCCGCAGCACGGCCACGTGGCTGCTGAGGCCGCGCGCGTCGCGGTTTCCCTGGATGGGCGTGGGGCGCGCGGCCCAGCGGGCGGTGCGCCAGTCCCGCCAGGGTCGCCACACGGCCAGCACGCATTCGGGGGTGCCGTCGCCGGTCACGTCGGCCAGGACGCCGGTTCGCACCTCCCAGTCCGTGGGGAGGGTCAGGGCCGGGCAGGGCGGCGCGGGCTGCACGGCCGCGCCGCCCTGCCAGTCGCCCGCCGGGGTGAGGCTGCGCCACGGCAGACTGCCGCCGCCCGCGAGCGCGCCGCCCAGCAGCAGAGGGAGGAGCAGGGAGGCGCGCCTCACCGGGCCTCCGGGCAGGCGGGGAGTCCCAGGCGCGTCAGGGCCTGTGTCCGCTGGGGACCGCTGGCGGGCGTCACGCGGCCCGCGCGGGTGCGGGTGGGGGCGGCGCAGGCGCGCGTCACGTCCGGCAGCGGCACGCGCACCACCGCGCCCACCTGCGCGGACGGGAACGGCTGGTCGAACAGCAGGTTCCCCAGGCTGTACAGCACCAGCGCGGGCCCGCGCGGGCCGGGCAGCACCTCGTGTCCCTGGAGGACGTGCGGGCCGCTCCCGGCGATCACGGTCGCCCCGGCGGCCACCAGCGCGCGGGCCTGGGTGCGCTGCCGGGTGGTGGTCAGGCCGTACTCCTCGCCCCAGTGGGCCAGGACGATCACGGCGTCCGCCTGCCGCGCCGCCGCCCGCACGGTCGCTAGGGGGAGGGGGGCCGCGCCGTCGTCCAGCCAGGCCAGGAACGCGATCCGCTGCCCCCGCACCACGCGGATGGTCGGGACAGCGGTGACGGGGGTCTGCCCGGCGCGGCGCAGCGTGCCCTGCGACTGCTCCTGCCCGGGCGGCCCGGCGTCCCGGCTGTGGTTGTTCACCACGCCCAGGTGCGTGAGGGGCCACAGCGCGGCGGCGGCGCGGGGTGGAGCGCGCAGGTCGAGGCCCGACGTGACGCGGGGTGCGTCGGTCAGGGGGGATTCCAGGTTCGCGGTGGCCAGATCGGCGCGCAGCAGCGGCGCGACGGATCTCAGCGTGGCGGGCCAGTCGGCGGCATTCGCCTGCGCCACGCCGCGCGCGAGGCTCAGGTCACCGCCCAGCGCCAGCGTGACCACGCCTGACGCGGGGGCCTCCCGCCCGCCCGACGTGAGCAGCAGCCCCGCCAGCAGGGCGCAGTGAAAACGCTTCACTTCACGAGCACGCCGTCCAGCCAGGGGTGCGTGGGCGGCACCCTGCCCTGCCGGAGCTGCGCGCGCCACGCCTCGTCGGTCAGGCGGCCCGAGGCGGGCACCGTGAACTCGTACTGCGAGTACACGCCGCCCCGCGCGACCTGCAGCCCGCCGCGACCGTCGGGCACGACGGCGTACAGCTCGTGGATGAAGCCGGTGCCTTCCTCCAGCACCTCGTCCCCGCCGGTGGCGACGTCCGCGACGACGGCGGCTATGGCGTCCTCATCGAACTCGCTGGCGTTCTCGCCGTCCTCGGGGTCGGCGCTGGCCATCTTCATCTCCTCCAGCCACCCGCCGAAGTAGTGGATGCGGTCGTACTCGTCGCGGGTCAGCGGGGTGCCCGCCAGTTGCTTGGCGGTCGCGGTGTTCAGGAAGGCCAGCATGCCCCGCAGCGAGTCGAGGTTGGAGGCGGTGCGTTCCGAGAGTATCCCCTGGTCTTTCAGCACGCGCCGCGTCAGGGCCTCCAGAGTCTGGAGGCGCGCCCAGAGGGCCGGGTTGGGTTCCACGTACCCGCGCGGTGTTTCCGGGGGTTCCCCAGCGCCCATCTCGGCCATGGTCTGCTTGGCGTACAGGATCGTGTCGTGCCGCAGTTCCGTCCACGAGCCCAGCGCGGTCAGCATCTCCTTGCGCGTCCAGGCGGGCGTGCGCATGAACGCCGGGTACCGCGCGTCGCGCGGGTCGGGTTTCGCGAGGGCCTGCAGGGCGTACAGCCAGCCGGAATACACGTTCGCGGTCCAGTCGGTGGGTTTCAGCGCGGCGAAGTTCGCGCGGAGTTTCGCCATGTTCGCCTCGTAGTTCGCGTACTTCGCCTGCCCGCTGCGGCGCAGTTCGTTCAGCGCGGCGTCGCTGCCCAGCACGGCCAGCAGGTCCAGTCCGCGCGGCAGCAGGCGCGGCTGGTCGTCCGTGCCGACCTCGCGGTACACGAGGCGCTGGAAGGCCGCGCCGTCCAGCGTGAAGCGCTGCCCCATCAGCCGGAAGCCCAGCGTCTGCGCGTCGCGCACCTCGCGGCCCTCGCCGGGTTTGGCGACGACCACGGCGCTGTTCACCTGCGGGGGCGGCAGTTTCCGCAACTCGGCCTGGAAGGCGGCCAGGACGGCCGGGTCCGCCAGTCGGCGCACCTGCCCGCCGGCCGCCGCTTTCAGGGCCTGCGCGTACTGCCGGTAGTTCAGGTCGTCGCTGCGGCCCACGAGCAGCGCGGTCGGGTCGTACACGCGCGCCCAGAGTTTCTGCGCCTCGGCGTTCGCGCCCATCAGCGACGTCAGCAGTCCGGCCACGCGCGTCTCGCTGGCCTTGTCCACGCGCAGGTTCATGCGGCCCAGCCACATCATCGTGCGGAAGTAGCGTTTCAGCGCCTCGCTCTTCGTGTAGTGCCCACGCGGGATGTACTGCGAGTAGTCCTCCCGCATCTGCGTGCCGCTGAAGATGGCCGAGGGCGCGATGCCCTGATGCGCGCCGATCAGCTGCAGTTCCGCTGCCACCAGGGCGGCGACCTCGGCGGGCGGGGTCACGGCCGGGTCCGCGAGTTTCTGCGCGACCGCCAGGTATGCCAGCGTCAGCCGCGCGTCCGCCTCCAGCGGCGTGCCTTTCAGGGCGGCCAGCTGCCGCCGCGAGTCGGCCACGAGCAGCGTGGTGAGGCGGCGCGCGGCGGGCGCCAGGGATTCGCGTTCCAGGTCGCGCAGCAGCTTGTCGAAGATCAGGTGGTACACGTGCAGCGTCGCGTCGGACGTGACGAACACCGGCTGGTTCGCGTAGCGGGTGTTCTCGTACGCGGCGTCGAACTGCCGCCACTGGGCGGGCGTGATCACGAAGCCGCTCCGGGACAGCGCCGATCTCTGTGCGGCGTTCAGCGGGTCCAGGCCCAGGTCAGCGCTGCCGGTCACCAGCGGTGATCTGGGCAGGTTCACGGGCAGCGTGTACGGCGTGGGGGCGGCCAGCGCGCTGCCCAGCAGGGCCGCGGTCAGCAGGAGCAGATGTGGGCGCATGCTGCCGTGATACCACGCCGCTGCACGCCCGGTCAGCTCAGGTGCAGGGCGTCCAGCGCCTCCTGCGTCTCGTTCCAGGGGATGGTCTCGTGGGCGCGTTCCAGCGTGTCCTCGGGACCCTTCCCGGCCAGCAGGACCGTGTCGCCGGGCTGCGCCAGCGTCATGGCGGCGCGGATCGCGTCGCGGCGGTCGGGAATGGCCTGGAAGTTGGTGCGCCCGGCCTCCTGCGCGCCGCGTTCCATCTCGCGCAGGATGTCAGCAAGCGGGGTGTCGCGGCAGTCCTCCTCGGTGAAGATCGCGTGGTCCGCGAGTCGGGTGGCGACCTCGCCCAGCGGGGCGCGCTTGCCAGGGTCGCGCGGGCCGCCGGCCGAGCCGAGCACGACGATCAGGCGGCCGGTGGTGGTGGTCCGCAGGGTGCCCAGGGCTTTTTCGAGGCTGGGGGGCGTGTGCGCGAAGTCCACGATCACGCGCCGCCCGCGCGCATCGGGCACGAGTTCCATGCGGCCCGGCACGCCCCGGAACGACGCGAGGCCCGCCACCAGCGCCTCCCAGCCCGCGCCGAGGTGCGCGGCGGCGGCCAGGGCGGCCAGGGCATTGGCGACGTTGAAGCGTCCGATCATGGGGAGGTGCGCGTCGAACTCGCCCAGCGGGCTGAGGACGTGGAAGTGCAGGCCGGTGCTGCGTTCCTCGATGTCGGTGGCGCGCCAGTCGGCGTGCTGGCCCTCGGCGGAGTACGTGGTCTCGGCGGGGGCGACGCCGCGCAGCTGCGCGGTCCAGGGGTCGTCCACGTTCAGCACGGCGAACGGCGCGGCCTCGACCAGTCGGCGTTTGTCCGCGAAGTAGTTTTCCAGCGTCCCGTGGAAGTCCAGGTGTTCGCTGCTCAGGTGCGTCCAGACGGCCACGTCCCACGCGACGCTCCGCACGCGCTCCAGCGCGAGGGCGTGACTGCTGGCCTCCAGCACCGCCGCGTCCGCGCCCGCCGCGACCATGTCGGCCAGGGTGGCCTGCACCTGCGGGGCCTCCGGCGTCGTGAAGTGTGCCGGGAAGTGCCGCAGCGCGCCGTCCGGCAGTTCGTACCCGACGGTGCTCAGCAGGCCGGTGCGCAGCCCGGCGGCGCGCAGCAGGTGCCGGGCCAGCCAGCTGGTCGTGGTCTTGCCGTCGGTGCCGGTCACGCCCACGATCCGCAGCTGACGGCTGGGATGCCCGGCGAGTCCGGCGGCGGCGTCTGCCAGCGCGGCGCGGGCGCTCGGGACGCGCAGGTACGGCAGGGGGCTGGTCACGCCGTCCGGGAGGCCCTCGCCGATCACGGCCACCGCGCCCGCCTGCGCCACCCGGTCGATGAAGCTGTGCCCGTCGAAACGTGCCCCACGGATCGCCACGAACGCCGAACCCGGCTGGACCCAGTCGGCGTTGTGCGTGACGCCCGTCACCTCCGGGTTCAGGTCCGGCCCCACGGGCGTCAGGTGGGCGTGCAGGTGGTCGGCCAGCTCGGCAAGGCGCATGCCGGGATCATAGCGGCCCCCCGCGTGTGACCCTCAGCGCCGGCGGGTGTACAGGCCGCCGAAGGTCACGTTCAGGCCGCCGCATGCGCCGTTGTCCGCCGCTACCAGCCATGGCCCGACCGGCCACAGGTTCACCTCGCAGCCGTCCTGACGGTACTGCCACGGGCCGCCCTGACGGGTCAGCGTACCGGCGATCTGGCCGCTGCTCACGCTGCCGCCCGGCGTGGGGACCGTGGCGTTCCCGGTGACCTTCCAGGCGCTGGCGGTGCGGGTCAGGCTGAGCTCGGCGCGCGGCGCGGCCCACCGGCCACTCAGGGCGGGACTGGTGGGCAGGTTCTGCGCCAGCATGGTGTTCAGGTGCCCGCCCACCCTGGTGGGCACGCCGTCCTTCACGGGGTAGCTGCAGCGTCGGCCGTTCAGGGCGGGTCCCTGGAGCAGCAGGTCGTCCTTGGCCACGGACGCCCGGCCGGGCCTGCCGCTGGCGTCGGTGAACACGGCGCGGTTCACGGTGACGCGCGCGGCGCGCAGCTCGCTGGGGTTCAGGGTCATCCAGTCGGGGCAGCCCATCAGCGGGTCGGGTGTCGTCTGCGCGTGGGCGCCGTTCAGGGCGGGCAGGCTCAGGAGGGTCAGGGTGACGAGGGAACGCAGGGGAAGGGGCATGCGGGCAGGCTAGCGGTGAGCCGGGCCGCTCGCTGCCTCATCTGACCGTGCACGCAGCTGGGCGCGCTTCAGCGCAGCAGGGGCAGGCCGTACCCGTTGGCCTGCACGCGCTGGCACACCCACTCGAAGGCCTGCGGGTCCGCCACGAAGTCCAGCTGGTCGCCGGGGACGCGCACGACCGGGCACGCGTCGAAGCCCGACACCCAGCTGTCGTACAGGCGGTTCAGGCCGCCCAGGTACGCCTCGGGAATGTCCTGCTCGTAGGCGCGGCCGCGCTGCGCGATGCGCCGCTTCAGGGTGGGGAGACTGGCGTCAATGTGGATCAGCAGGTCCGGGACGCGCAGGGCGGGCAGCACGCCCTCGTACAGGCTGCGGTACGTGGCCCAGTCGCGCTCCTCCATCTGCCCGCTCTCGTAGAGGTTCCGCGCGAAGATGTTGGCGTCCTCGAACACCGTGCGGTCCTGGATGACGTAGCGCGCGCCGGTTACGAGGTTCAGGTGCTGCTCCAGCCGCCGCGACAGGAAGTACACCTGCGAGTGGAAGGAGTAGCGGCGCATGTCGCCGTAGAAGTCCTCCAGGTACGGGTTGTCCGCGTAGGGTTCGTACACGGGGCGCAGGCCGTAGCGCCCGGCGAGCATGCGGGTCAGGGTGCTCTTGCCGCTGCCGATGTTCCCGGAGATCGCGAGGTACATCAGTCCGCGGCCTGTCCGGCGCGCACGGCGTGATCGACCTGCGCCAGGATCTGCTGCTCGTGCTCGGGATTGTTCACGAAGTCGATCCCGGCGGCGTCGATGATCAGGTGCGGGTGCTCGTACGTGCGGAAGTACTCGTCGTACCGCCCCGTGAGGTTGGCGAGGTACTCGGCCTGCATGTCCTGCTCGAAGGGGCGGCCGCGCAGCGCGATGCGGCGCAGCAGTTCGTCGGTGTCGGCCCGCAGGTACACCACGAGGTCCGGGGTGGGCAGGCGCGGGGACAGGTGCGAGTACAGGTCCTCGTACAGCGCGAACTCCGCGTCGCGCAGGTTCATGGACGCGAAGATGAAGTCCTTGTCGAACAGGTAGTCGCTGACGACCGAGTCGCGGTACAGACCCGGCTGCCACAGCGCCGAGAGCTGCTTGAAGCGCGACAGCAGGAAGAACGCCTGCACCTGGAAGGAGTACGCGTCGGGCTGCTCGTAGAACTTCGCCAGGAATGGGTTCTCCTCGACGATCTCCAGGTTCAGTTCGGCGTTGTGGCGCGCGGCGAGCCGCCGGGCGAGGCTTGTTTTTCCGACCCCGATGGGCCCTTCGACGACGACGTACATGGCAGTTGGCAGCATAGCGCCCCCCGCGAGTCTCAAGGGTGGATGAACGCCTTGACACGCGCGGGGGGACCGGGGGGAGGGAGGGGTGACGGGACCTCGATCCTCTATTCCCCGTCTTCTTTCTTCTTGTCTTTCAGGCGGCCGGCATCGCGTGTGGCGCGGTTCAGGAGGTACTCGATCTGGGCGTTCACGCTGCGCAGGTCGTCTGCCGCCCAGCGTTCCAGCGCGGCGTACAGCTCCGGGCTGATGCGCAGGGGGAAGTTCTTGCGCGGCGGCATGGTCAGTACAGGCTACCGGCGTTCACGACCGGCTGCGTGCCGCGCTCGCTGGTCAGGACGACGAGCAGGTTGCTGACCATCTGCGCCTTGCGTTCCTCGTCGAGGTGCACGATGTCCTGATCGCTGAGTTCCTTCAGGGCCATCTGCACCATGCCCACGGCGCCCTGCACGATCTGCGCGCGTGCGGCGATGATGGCGCTGGCCTGCTGGCGCTGCAGCATCGCTCCGGCGATCTCGGGGGAGTACGCGAGGTGGGACAGCCGGGCTTCCAGCACTTCGACGCCGGCGTGGCGCAGGCGGGTGGCGAGTTCACGGCCCAGCGCCTCGGCGATCTCGTCGGCGTTGCCGCGCAGGCTCATGCCGGTGTCGCTGTACTCGTCGTAGGGGTACTGGCTGGCGAGGTGCCGCAGCGCCGTCTCGGCCTGAATGGCGACGAACGCGTTGTAGTCCTCGACGTCGAACACGGCCCGGGCGGTGTCCACGACCCGCCAGACGATCACGGCGGCAATCTCGATGGGGTTGCCGGCCAGGTCGTTGACTTTCAGGCGTTCACTGTTGAAGTTGCGGATGCGCAGGCTGACGCTCTTGCGGACCGTCAGGGGGTTGGTCCAGTACAGGCCGTTGCGGCGTTCCGTGCCTACGTAGCGGCCGAACAGGGTGAGGTTGGTCGCCTGGTTGGGCTGCACGATGAAAAAGCCGATCAGGGTGAAGGTCAGCAGTCCCAGGGCCAGGACGGCGACCGGGAAGATCTGCGCGATGAGCAGCGTGACGGTGCCGAGCGCGGCGAGCAGCCACACCAGGAAGACCGGGACGCCGGGCAGGCCGAAGGCGGCGCGTTCGACGCTGGCGACACCGCTGCGGGTCGAGACGCCGCCGTGGGGGGTGGGGGTGGGAGCCTGTTGCAGTTCGTTCATGATGGAACCTCCGGGCGATCTCGAATGACTATCAAAGTGATATCACTTTAGACCCGAGTCCACCAGCGGGAGTGGCCCGCGAGCGCGGACGCCTCCCGGGTGGTTCAAACGGTGATGGTTGATGGAGGCGCGTACCTTCCATCAACCATCACCGCTCGCCCATCACCTCTACTGCAGGGTGCGTTTGGGCAGCGTGACCTTCACCTGCACGCGCTTCTTGTTGCGCCACACGTCGAGTGTCACGGTCTGCCCGGTGCGTTTGGTGGCCACCAGACGGATCACGTCGAACGCGTCGCGCACGCCCTGGCCGTCCACCGCCACGATGATGTCGCCCAGCGGCGCGAGCAGCTGGTCCTTGCTGTTGCGCAGGCTGCCGCGCAGGCCCGCGCGCGCAGCCGCGCTGCCCGCCGCGACCTGATCCACCAGCGCGCCCTGATTGCTGCTCAGGCCCGCCAGCTGCCGCAGCGCCGGGTCCAGGCTGTCCAGGTCCACCAGCGTCGCGCCCAGCGTGCCGCGCTGCGGCACACCGATCTTCTCCAGGTCGTCCAGGCTCTGCTTGACCAGGTCAGCCGGAATGGCAATGCCGATCGTGCCCGGCACCAGCGAGTTCGGCGCGGCGTTCAGATCCGCGACACCCACCACCAGCCCGCGCGAGTCCAGCACGGGTCCGCCGCTGTTGCCCTGCTGGATGCTAGCGGTCGTGGTGATGTACTGACTGATCTCCGAGCCGAGTTGATCGGTGCGGGGCACGTCGCGGGCGCTGGCGGTCACGCTGAACACCCCGCTGCCCACGAAGTTCTGAATGCGGAACGGCGTGCCCAGCGTCATCAGCTTCTGCCCTGGAATAAGCCGGGCGCTGGAGCCGAAGTTCAGCGTGGCGGGGGCCGTGACGCCGCTGACGCGCAGGATCGCGATGTCAATGCCGGGGTCGACGCCCTCCAGACGGGCGGTGACGCGGCGGCCGTTGTACAGCGTGACCGTGATGGATTCCTGGAACTGCACCACGTGGTAGTTCGTGACGATCAGGTCCTTCTTGTAGAAGAACCCGGTGCCGGTCTCGATGGGGTCGTCGCCGGGTTGCAGCTGCTCGCGCTGCAGCCGGGTGTCCACGCGCACAACGGCCTGCAGAGCCTTCTGCGTGACCTGGACGGTGTTGATCTCGTCGGGGGTCACCAGGGTGCGCTGCGCGGTGACGCGGCCGGTCAGGTACGCGCCGCCGAGGCCTGTGCACAGCAGCAGTGTGAGGCCCAGCGTGCGCGGCAGGGTCACTCGTCGCCGCCGCTCTTGCGGGTGTCGTTCACGTAGAAACCGCTGCCCTTGAACGCAATGCCGGGCCGGGCCAGGACGCGTTTGACCGGCACGCCGGTGTCGGGGTGAGCGGTGTAGGGTTCGTCGCGCATGCTCTGCTGCAACTCGTAGATTTCGCCGGTGTCCAGGTTCTTGTACAGGTAGGTGGGCATGGATCTCAACCTCGCGTGACACGCCCCGCGTGTGCGGTTCTGGGCGCGCGGCTCATCCTAGCAACTGTCACCAGCGACAGATGTAAGGTCGCTGAAGCGTTTCCTTCAGCGTTGCCCCCCGCCGGTCCGGGCGGCGGGCCGGGGAGTGGCGTACTCACGTGAGGCCTCGGGGGGGTGCTATGCTGCCCGGGTGGACCGACTTGGTGTCCGGTTCACACCAAACAGGGCAGCGCAAGGCCCCACCCGCGCGGTGGGGAGACGAGGTGGAAGTGAGCGAGTTTCTGCGGATGCTTCCAGGCCAGCATGCACGGCCTACCCGACGCCCGGCGGTTCCAGCACGGAATCCAGGGCGTGAATCCCGGCCATAACCCCCGTGGCGACACGGACATAAAGCCAGGAACCATGCACCCACATCACAGACACCAGCGAGGACGCGGTTCAGGACGCCGCGGGACCATCACCGTCCCGCGCCCCTGCCGCGCCCTTCAAAGGAGCACCATGTGCGGCATCGTTGGATACATCGGCCCCCGGCAGGCGCAAGGCGTCCTCATCTCCGGCCTCTCGAAACTGGAGTACCGCGGCTACGACAGCGCAGGCATCGCCGTTCATGACGGCGTGCAGATCGAGGTGAAGAAGAAGGCCGGGAAACTCGAGAACCTCAGCACGCTGCTGGAGGGCCAGCCCATGAGCGGCTCGCTGGGCATCGGGCACACCCGCTGGGCCACGCACGGCCTGCCGAACGACACGAACGCGCACCCGCACGCCACCGAGGACGGCCGCATCGTGATCATCCACAACGGCATCATCGAGAACTACCTGCCCCTGAAAGAAGGCCTCATGAGCCGCGGGCACGAGTTCAAAAGCGAGACCGACAGCGAGGTCCTCGCCCACCTGATCGAGGAAGCCTACGCGGGCAACCTGGAAGAGGCCGTCCGTGCGGCACTCGCGCAGGTGCGCGGAGCGTACGGCATCGTCGTCACGCACATCGACCACCGCGAGATCGTCGCCGCCCGCACCGTCAGCCCCCTCGTGATGGGCGTCGGCGAGGGCGAGATGTTCCTCGCCAGTGACGTGCCCGCCCTGCTGGCCTACACCCGCAACATGGTGTTCCTGCACGACGGCGACATGGTCGTCCTGAACGACGACGGCTTCCGCGTCATGGACCTTCAGGGCAACCCCCAGGAACGCACCATCGAGCACATCGAATGGGACGCCGAGGCCGCCGAGAAGGGCGGGTACGACACGTACATGCTCAAGGAGATCTACGAGCAGCCCCAGGCCCTCACGAACACCCTGATCGGCCGCCTGCACGACGAGACCGGCGAGGTGAACCTCGACATCAACCTCGACCCCGGCAGCTTCAAGCGCATCAGCATCATCGCGTGCGGCACCGCCTACTACGCCGGACTGGTCGGCGAGTACCTCATCGAGCAGCTCGCCCGCATTCCCGTGGAAGTGGACGTCGCCAGCGAATACCGTTACCGCGACCCCCTCGTCAGCGAGAACACCCTGGCCATCGTCGTGTCCCAGAGCGGTGAGACCATCGACACCCTGGAAGCGCTGCGTGAGGCGAAGAAGTTCGGCGCGAAGACCCTCGGCGTGATCAATGCCAAGGGCAGCTCCATGACCCGCGAACTGGACGACACGCTGTACATCCACGCCGGACCCGAGATCGGCGTCGCCAGCACCAAGGCCTACACGAGCATGGTCAGCGCGTTCCTGATGCTGGCCCTGTGGCTCGGCCGCGCGCGCGGGACCCTCAGCGCCGAGCAGGGCGCGGAACTCCTCAAGGCCGCCCGTGAACTGCCCCGCCTCGTCGAGGACGCATTGAGTCCCGAACGCGTGGCGCGCATCAAGGAAGTCGCGGAGAAGTACGCCATGGCCCGCGACTACCTGTTCCTCGGGCGCGGCGTGAACAGCCCCACCGCTTACGAGGGCGCGCTGAAACTCAAGGAGATCAGCTACATCCACGCCGAAGCGTACGCCGCCGGTGAGATGAAACACGGCCCCATCGCCCTGATCGACGAGAAACTGCCGGTCGCCGTGATCGCCACCGAGAGCCGCCTGCTGGAAAAGACCATCAGCAACGTGCAGGAAGTCCGCGCCCGCGCCGGGAAGGTCATCCTGTTCCTGTCGGACGGCGACACCGAGAACGCCCGCCACGGCGACGACGTCATCTACGTCCCCCGCGCCCACGAGATGGTCAGCCCCGTCGTGAACGCCGTCGCCATGCAGCTCCTGGCGTACTTCACCGCCACCGCGCTGGGCAAGGACGTGGACAAACCCCGCAACCTCGCCAAGAGCGTCACCGTCGAGTAAAGACGCAGAGGAGGGGGCCGCAGCGTGACTGGCTGCGGCCCCTTTCCTTTGTTCGTTCAGAATCCGGACATGTCGCTGGCGACGGCGTTCGAGGGGAGGTTGTACACGCCGTACACTTCCTTGTCCATGAAGCTGTCGGGCAGGTAGGCGTAGCCGCCGTCGCCGAAGCCGCAACTCCAGGAGTTCTTGATCACGAAGTACCCGGTGGGCAGGGTCAGTTTGACGTTCACGAGCCCGGCGACTTTCGCGTCGTACGTCTGCGTGCCGGTGTTGATGTACCCGACGACGTGCACGGCGTGACCGCCGCGGTAGTTCTTGCCGACGCGGTTCATGTCGGGCAGGCCGTTCGCGCCGATGGCGTCGAAGGCGCCGTCCACGTTGAAGCCCAGGATCAGCTGGTCGCCCCGGTCGATCATCTGGCGCAGCAGGGCGCGGCGGTAGGCGCGGGCGGCGTCGCCGTTGCCGAAGGGGTTGCTGGCCAGGGCCACCCAGACTTCGTTGCCTTTGGTGGCGCGGAAGTTGAAGGCGGCGTTCGGGGCGATGTCCCATTCGGGTTTCCACGCGCAGTTGTTCGTGCCGCTCTGGCAGACCAGCTGGGCCTGCGCGGTGGTGTCGCTGCACGCCTGCTTGTCGTAGTTGGTGCAGGAGCTCTTGAATTCCGTGATGGGTTTGTTCTCGTCGGCGGGAATGCGGACGCGACTCCAGGAGGGGTTGTACTTCCAGCGGACTTCGGTGGGAATCATGCGTTGCTTGGCGATGATGTCGTCGTAGTCGCCCCAGCCGATGCCGTCGCCGAGGATGCCGTCGTCGCTGCGCATCCAGTAGTAGGCGTACTGTTCGGAGAGGTTGTAGGGGACCTTACTGCGGCGGGCGATCAGGGTTTCCAGGGCGGAGACGTACGCGAAGGCGCCGCAGGTGCCGCGCGCACCCTGGTTTTTGATGGTGGTGATCTGGTCGATGCGGTTGCCGCGGATCTGGCCGAACAGGGCGCTGGTGGGCGTGAAGCGGCACGCGCCGTCGGGTGAGGTGGCCGTGAAGCCCTCGCCGAGTTCGTCCTGCGGCTGGGAGGGTTTGGGGGGCGTGGGGGTGCTGGTGACGTTCAGGAGGGGCGCGGTGATCCTGACGTTCGGGGCGACGTTCAGGGTGCGCACGGATTCCGGCGCGAGGAATTCGCGCGGCACGGGATTCTGTTCGCTGAGGCCGAAGGATTGCAGGATGGCGGCGCGGTTGGCGGGGGCGCTGGCTTCGGCCTGAGCGACGTTCTGGGCGACGGTGTCCTGGCCGTACAGCAGCACGGGTTTGAGTTCCCCGGTGCGGAGTTTCACGGTGGCGGGTACGGTCAGGCCGCGGGGGAGGGCGAGGGTGGAGCGGGCGATGTCGGCCCGCAGGTCGCTGGCGCCCTGGAAGCCCTGAACGAGTCTGAGGCTGCGGTTGATGTCGGCGTCGCGGGCCTGGAGGCGCGCGGGCAGGTCCTGCAGGTTCAGTTGCAGGGCGTTGGGGCTCTGCAGGACCTGCTGGAACTGGGCCTGCGGGACGCGCAGGACGTTCAGGTTCAGGTTCGAGACCTGAAGGGGTTGCAGTTGCAGGTTCTGGAAGTTGAGGGTGTTCTGGGCGGCGGCGGTGGTCAGGGTGGCGAGCAGGGCGGTGCTGATCAGGGTGCGTGCGTTCATGGTGGACCTCCGGTTGGGGTGAGGAGATTGAACCGCGTGGGGCGTTTCAGGACCGTTGCAGGGTGTTGGGCATGGCGGCGTGGCGGATCGGCCGGGTGTGATCCGCGGGGTGTGTGGGGTGAGGCTCGTTTTGAACCGGGTTGAACGTGCGGGTGAGGGGTGAGGCGGGGGATTGACAGCCCGGTCACGTGAGCGCACACTGAAGCCATCTCAATGTAATCGTTTGCAATTTGATTTCCTCGTCTGGGAAATCGGAACAACCTCACATAGCCCACCTGTTCTGTCAGGGAGGTGTAATCGATTTCAATGGCCAGTATTCAGGATGTCGCCCAGCTCGCTCAGGTCAGTACCGCCACCGCCTCCCGCGCCCTGTCCCGCCCGGACATGGTTGCCAGCACCACCCGTGACCGCGTCCTGACCGCCGCACGCGAACTCGGCTACCAGCCCAACGTCATCGCCCGCAGCCTCCGCCAGGGCGAGACCCGCACCATCGGCGTGATCGTCACCGACATCCTCAACCCCTTCCACGCGCAGCTCGCCAAGGGCATCCAGGACGCCGCCGACCGCCACGGCTACACCGCCTTCCTGTTCAACAGCGACGAGGACCCCACCAAGGAACGCCGCGCCCTCGACACCCTGCGCGGCCACCTGCCCCAGGGCCTGATCATCGTCCCCACCAGCGGCGCCCGCGAGAACCTCCAGGCGCTGAGCGGCGTGCCCACCGTCGAACTCGACCGCGTGACCGGCAACCCGGACGTCACCACCGTCACCGCCGACAACGCCACCGGCGCGCTCGCCGCCACCCGCCACCTCATCAGCCTGGGGCATACCCGCATCGGTATGATCGTGGGCCAGCAGGACATCAGCACCGCCACCCTGCGTCACGACGCATACCGCTCCGCGCTGGAAGGAGCCGGGCTGCCCTACGACCCGGCCCTGGTGCTGCCCGGCAACCACCGCGAGGACGACGGCCACCGCGCCGCGCTGCGCCTCCTGACCCTCCCCGAGGACCGCCGCCCCACCGCGCTGTTCATCGGCAACAACGAGATGACCGTCGGCGCCGTCCTCGCCGCCCGCGCCCTGAACCTCAGCATCCCGGGCGACCTCAGCATCATCGGCTTCGACGACAGCCGCTGGGCCCAGACCATGAACCCCCCCCTGACGGTCGTCGCGCAACCCACCTACGACCTCGGCACCCAGGCCGCCGAGCAACTGATCCGCCAGCTCCGCCACCCCCGCGACGGACCCCCCCTGCATATCCAGCTGTCCACCACCCTGATCGTCCGGCACTCCACCAGCGCCCCCCACCCGACCGCCCCCGTCTACACCCACTGACCCCCGGCCCCCACGGCCACCCCCGGAGGAACCACCATGCGCAAAATCATCGCCACCGCCGCCCTGACCACCCTCGCCGCCAGCCTCACCCTGGGTGTCGTGCACGCCCAGAGCAGCGCCCAGCCCATCATCGGCCTGATCACCAAGACCGAAACCAACCCCTTCTTCGTGAAGATGAAAGAAGGCGCGCAGAAGGAAGCCACCCGCCTGGGCGCCAAACTCCTGACCGCCGCCGGGAAGGCCGACGGGGACAACGCCGGGCAGGTCGCCGCCATCGAGAACATGGTCGCCGCCGGCGCCAAGACCATCCTGATCACCCCCAGCGACTCCAAGGCCATCGTGCCCGCCATCGCCAAGGCCCGCGCGCAGGGCGTCATGGTCATCGCGCTGGACAGCCCCACCGAACCCGCCAGCGCCGTCGACGCGCTGTTCGCCACCAACAACTACCAGGCAGGCATCCTGATCGGCCAGTGGGCCAAGAAAGCCATGGGCAACAAGAAAGCCGTGATCGCCACCCTGGACCTGTTCCCCGGCCACCCGGTCGGCATCGCGCGCCACAACGGCTTCCTGGCGGGCTTCGGCATCAAGGGCATCACCGCCAGCACGACCGCCCTCGTGAACACCAGCGTCGCCTGCGCGCAGGACTCCTTCGGTGACCAGACCAAGGGCCAGACCGCCATGGAGAACTGCCTCCAGAAGAACCCCGACATCAACATCGTGTACACCATCAACGAACCGGCCGCCGCCGGGGCGTACCAGGCGCTGAAGGCCGCCGGGAAGGAAAAGAGCGTCCTGATCGTGTCCGTCGACGGCGGCTGCGCGGGCGTCCGCAACGTCGAGGGCGGCGTGATCGGCGCGACCAGCCAGCAGTACCCCCTGAAGATGGCCAGCATGGGCGTCGCAGCGGGCGTGAACTACGCCAAGACCGGCAAGAAGGTCAGCGGCTACACCGACACCGGCGTCACCCTGATCACCAACAAGGCCATGGGCGGCGTGAAGAGCCAGAACGGCAAGTTCGGCCTCGCCAACTGCTGGGGCCAGTAAGCCTCCGGTAGCCGGAGTGATCCGGCCACCCGAGCAGAGCGAGAAGGAGTGAACAGGGTTCCGGGCGTGGAACTGGCTGGCCGGTGCCGTGCCGGTCAGCCAGCGGAACAGACGGAACCCCACCCCAGGCCCTGACCGGCGCGGCTGCCTGGCCCCGCCCCCGACCCTCACCTTCAAGTCGCCACGGCCCGCGCCCCCCTGAGCCGCGCGCCGTGGCGAACTTCATTGACCGGGGAGACCCATGAGCATGACGCAACCCACCACCACACCCGAGCGGCGCTTCCAGGTGCCGAACCTCAGCACCCTGGGGCCACTGATCGCCCTGCTGATCGCCTGCCTGTTCTTCACGTTCCAGTCCGACCGGTTCCTGACGCTGGGCACATTCAGCCTGATCCTGCAGCAGGCGTCGTTCGTGGGCGTGATCGCCATCGCGCAGACGCTGATCGTCCTGACCGCCGGCATCGACCTGAGCTGCGGGATGATCATGGCATTGAGTAGCATGGTGATCGGCAAGCTGGCCGTCGAGCAGGGCGTGCCCGTCCCGCTGGCGATCCTGGCGGGCTTCGCGGTCGGCGCGTTCGTCGGCTGGCTGAACGGCCTGCTCATCACGAAATGGAAACTGCCGCCGTTCATCGTGACGCTCGGCATGTACTCCATCGTGTTCGCCGCCGTGAAGATCTACTCCAAGGCGACCAGCGTCCCCATGCCCGCCGACGGCCTGACGTTCCTCGCGCAGCGCTTCACGATCTTCGGCACGCCGTTCACGTACGGCAGCCTGCTGATGGTCGCGCTGTTCGTCCTGACGTGGCTCTTTCTCAACTACACCGCGCCCGGACGGCACATCTACGCGCTGGGCAACAACCCGGAAGCGGTGCGCCTGAGCGGCATCAACACCAGCCGCCTGCTGCTGAGCGTGTACACCTTCGCCGGGATGCTGTACGGCGTGGCGGCCCTGCTGCTGCTGGAACGCATCGGCGGCGCGTCCCCCGAGGCGGGCACCACCGAGAACCTCGAGAGCATCACCGCCGTCGTGATCGGCGGCACCAGCCTCTTCGGCGGGCGCGGCAACGTCCTGGGCACCCTGGTCGGCGTGCTGATCGTCGGCGTGTTCCGCTCGGGCCTGACGTTCATGGGCCTGGACAGCGTGTACCAGAACCTCATCACCGGCATCCTGATCATCCTGGCGGTCGCCACCGACCAGTTCTCCCGGAGGAAAGCATGACCGCCGCCACCCACCTGCCCGTCACCCCCGGACCGCAGACCGCCCGGCCACTGGTCATGGAAGCGCGCGGACTCGTCAAGCGCTACGGGCACGTCACCGCCATCGGCGGCGCGGACTTCGAACTGCGTCCCGGCGAGATCATGGCCGTCATCGGCGACAACGGCGCGGGCAAGAGCAGCCTCATCAAGGCGCTGTCAGGCGCGCTCATCCCCGACGAGGGCGAGATCCTCCTGGACGGGCAGCCCGTGCACTTCCGCACGCCCAGCGACGCCCGCCGCGCCGGGATCGAGACCGTGTACCAGGACCTCGCCGTCGCCCCGGCCATGACCATCGCGGAGAACCTCTTCCTGGGCCGCGAACTGTACCGCGGCGGCGCGCTGGGCCGCGCCCTGAAACTCATCGACCGCCGCCGCATGCTCACTGAAGCCACCGAGCACATGCAGGGCCTGCAGTTCGCGATCAAGAGCATGAGCCAGCCGGTCGAGACGCTGTCCGGCGGTCAGCGGCAGGGCGTCGCCGTGGCCCGCGCCGCCGCGTTCGCGCAGCACGTCGTGATCATGGACGAACCCACCGCCGCGCTCGGCGTGCGCGAGGGCAACATGGTCCTCGACCTGATCCGCAAGGTCCGCGACCGCGGCCTGCCCGTCATCCTGATCAGCCACAACATGCCCCACGTGTTCGAGATCGCCGACCGCATCCACGTGCACCGCATGGGGAAGCGCGCCGCGCTGCTGAACCCGCAGAAGATCAGCATGGCCGACACCGTGTCCGTCATGACCGGCGCCATCCGGCCCGAGGACCTCAGCGCGGACGTCCTGGCGCACTAGGGTTGTCGGAACAGAGGAGAGGAGGCGGGTGGCTGTCGTGCCCCCGCCTCCTCTCGTTTGCTCCCTTACCGGCTGGGGGTCAGGGCGCGGCCCTGCGTGAGCCAGAGGTTCAGCGCGCACACCAGCAGCAGCGCCCCCAGCGGGAACGGCACGCCGCCCAGGTCCAGCTGGACGTTCACGCCGCGCGTGAAGCTGCCCAGGCGACCCCGCACCTCGCCCGCGTAGTGGCGCAGGGTCACGTCCAGGCCGTCCGTGAAGCTGCCGTAGCGGCCCGTCACCTGATCCGGCGTGAACTCCAGCCGCGCGTCCACGCCCTGCGTGAAGCCGCCCAGGCGGACCGTCATGACGCCCGCCGCGATGCCCGCCCGGACGTCATGCCCGCTCGTGACGCCCCCCACGCGGCCCACCAGTTCGCCGCCTTCGAGCCAAACGCGCACGTCGGTGCCGTCCGTGAAGCCCCCCACCCGCGCGGTGAGGCGTTCCCCGTCCCAGGTGGCGTGCAGGTCCACGCCGTCCGACACGCCACCGAACCGGCCCGTCAGGGCCTCCTGCTGAGCAAAACCCGTCATGCCGCCCAGCGTACCGGAACGTGACTGGCAGAAGCCTCACGGGGGGAGGCGTGAACAGGAAAAAGTTGATGGTCGATAGAGGGGGGGCCCCTTCCATCAACCATCAACTATCGACGCTGCTTACAGTTCCAGCAGCATCCGCGCCGGGTCTTCCAGCAAGTTCTTGATCATGACGAGGAACTGCACGGCTTCCTTCCCGTCGATGATGCGGTGGTCGTAGCTCAGGGCGATGTACATCATCGGGGCGATCACGACCTGCCCGTTCTGCGCGATCGGGCGCTCGATGATGTTGTGCATGCCCAGGATGGCGCTCTGGGGGGCGTTGATGATCGGGGTGCTCATCATGCTGCCGAAGGTGCCGCCGTTCGTGATGCTGAACGTGCCGCCGCTCATGTCCTCCAGCGTCAGCTTGCCCGCCTTGGCCTTCTGCGCGTACCCGCCGATGGCCTTCTCGATCCCGGCGAGGCTCATCTGGTCGGTGTCGCGCAGGACCGGCACGACCAGACCACGGTCGGAAGCCACCGCGATGCCGATGTCGTAGAAGCCGTGGTAGATGATGTCCTTGCCCTCGACGCTGGCGTTGATGACCGGGAAGGCCTTCAGCGCCTCGGTCGCGGCGCGCACGAACAGGCTCATGAAGCCCAGTTTCACGCCGTGCTTCGCCACGAACTGATCCTGGTACTTCTTGCGCAGGTCCATGGCGGGCTGCATGTTCACCTCGTTGAAGGTGGTCAGCAGTGCCGCGGTGTTCTGCACCTCCTTCAGGCGCTCGCTGATGCGCTGACGGATGCGGGTCATGGGCACGCGCTGCTCGGGACGCGCCCCGGCCGGGATCACGGCGGCAGGGGTCACGGCCTGCGCCGGAGCGGCCGTCTGGGCGGGCGCGGCCTGCTGGCCCACGGCACTCAGCGCGTCGGCTTTCGTGATGTTCCCCTTGGGGCCGGTCGCGGGAATCTGCGCGGGGTTCAGGCCGTTCTCCACGACCACCTTGCGCACGGCGGGGGAGAGGTCGTCGCGGCGCGTCGCCTCGTTGCCCAGCGCGGCGCTGTCGGGCTGCGTGGCGGTGCCCCCCGCCGTGGCCTCGTTCGCGATGGGACCGCTGACCGTCTCCTGCGTCGCGGCCGGGGTGGCGGCGGGCGCGCTGCCCGCGTCACCCACGACGCCCAGCACCTCCTCGCTGAGGACCGTGTCCCCCTCGTTCTTCGCGGTGCTGACCAGCACCCCGTCCTGCAGGGCGGTGACTTCCAGCACCACCTTGTCCGTCTCGATCTCGGCGAGGACCTCGCCGCGCTTCACGGCGTCGCCGGGTTTCTTATGCCATGCCAGCAGCGTACCCTCGCTCACCGACTCGGAAAAAACAGGAACTTTGATGTCCGCCATAACGCCCTCAGTTATACCCCCCCGGCGCTGTGACTGCGCCGGGGACGCCCGAACACAAGGCACGAAAAAGATCCGTGAGGCGCACAACGCAGCGGGGCCGCCCCGGTGCTCCCGGAAGCGGCCCCGCTGAACTCGGGGTTCAGCCCTGCTGTTTGGCGGTCTCGGCGAGGTCCTTCTGCTCCTCGACGACCTCGCGGCTGAGCTTCTCGCCCAGCGCGTCGGCGATGACCTTCGCCTGTTCCTTGGCGTGCACGCTGGCGTACCCGGCGGCGGTGCTGGCGCTGCGCGGACGGGTGGCGCCCTTGAGGGTCTGCCCGGGCGCGAGCACCTTCTCGAGGTCCTCCCAGATCATCAGCCACGCGCCCTGGTTCTCGGGTTCCTCCTGCGCCCAGACGACCTGCGCGCCGGGGTGCTTCGCGAGTTCGGCGGCCAGCGCCTCGGCGGGGAAGGGGTACAGCTGCTCCAGGCGAATCAGCGCGGTCCCGGCGTAGCCTTCCTTGTCGGCGTCGCGGGCGTCCACGAGTTCCCAGTGGAGTTTGCCGCTGCTGATGACGACGCGGCGGGCGCCCGTGACCTCGGCGTCCCCGATGACCTCGTGGAAGCGGCCCTCGGCGAGGTCGGTCAGGGGGCTCATGGCGGCCTTGTTGCGCAGCAGGCTCTTGGGCGTCATGACGATCAGCGGCTTGCGGTAGGGGCGCAGCACCTGACGGCGCAGCAGGTGGAAGATCTGCGCGGCGCTACTGGGCACCACGACCTGCATGTTCTTCTGCGCGCACAGCTGCAGGTA
The DNA here is from genome assembly GCF_014648135.1 of Deinococcus sedimenti. Taxonomy (NCBI): domain Bacteria; kingdom Thermotogati; phylum Deinococcota; class Deinococci; order Deinococcales; family Deinococcaceae; genus Deinococcus; species Deinococcus sedimenti. Next base: position 145,632 of record NZ_BMQN01000005.1, read on the forward strand.
GCGTTCCAGGCGGGCGCTGGAGTGCTCGGGGCCCGCACCCTCGTACCCGTGGGGGAGGAGCAGGGTCAGGCCGCTCAGGCGCTGCCACTTGCTCTCGCCTGCGCTCAGGAACTGGTCGATGACGGCCTGCGCGCCGTTGGCGAAGTCGCCGAACTGCGCTTCCCAGGCGATCAGGGCCTTGGGTTCACTGGTGGAGTACCCGTACTCAAAGGCCATGACGGCCTCCTCGGACAGGGTGGAGTCGATGACCTCCACGCGGCCCTGATCCGCACTGAGGTGCGCCAGCGCCATGTACTCCTCGTTCAGCGGGTCCTGCGCGTTCTGGTCGTGCAGCACGGCGTGGCGATGCACGAACGTGCCGCGCCCGGAGTCCTGGCCGACCAGGCGCACGCCGAAGCCCTCCTCGAGCAGCGTGGCGTACGCGAGCATCTCGCCCATGCCCCAGTCGAGAGGCTGCTCGCCCTTCGACATGGCCTGACGGGGCTTGATGACGGTGCGTTCGATGGTGCGGTGCACCTTGAAGCCCTCGGGGACCTCGGTGAGTTGCAGGCCCAGCGCGGTGAGTTTCTCCTGCGGGACGGCGGTGCTGACCTCGTCGCGCCAGTGGGTGCTGGTGTACTCGCTCCAGTCGACCGCCAGCTTGCTCTGCGCGGCGTTCTCCATCTCCTCGACGACCGATTCCCCGGCGTCGAGCTGATCCCGGAAGCGGTTGACGAGCGCGTCGCCCTCGCCCGCGTCGAGCACGCCCTCGGTCTCCAGCTTCTTCGCGTACAGCGCGCGGGTGCCGGGGTGCTGGTCGATCTCGCGGTACATGATCGGCTGCGTCATGCGCGGCTCGTCGCCCTCGTTGTGCCCGTTGCGGCGGAAGCAGATCAGGTCGATGAACACGTCCTTGCCGAACTCCTGCCGGTACGCCAGCGCCAGATCACCGCAGAACGCCACCGCCTCGGGATCGTCGCCGTTCACGTGCAGCACGGGCGCGTTCGCGATCTTCGCGACGTCCGTGCAGTAGCGGCTGCTGCGGGTGTCGCGCGGGTCGCTGATCGTGAAGCCCACCTGGTTGTTGATCACGATGCGCACGGCCCCGCCGGTCGCGAAGCCACGCAGGCGCGACAGGTTCAGGGTCTCCATGACCACGCCCTGCCCGCTCACGGCGGCGTCGCCGTGCACGGTGATGGGCAGCACGCTGCGCCGGGTCTCGTCCCCACGGCGGTCCTGGCGGGCGCGGACGCTGCCGTGCACGACGGGGGAGACGATCTCCAGGTGGCTGGGGTTGAACGCCAGCGCCAGGTGCATGGGCCCGCCGGGCGTGCGCACGTCACTGGAGTACCCCATGTGGTACTTCACGTCCCCGGCCACGTCCGGGTTGTCGCTGAGTTTCTTCTTCCCGTCGAACTCGTCGAACAGCACGCTGCTGGGCTTGCCGAAGATGTTCACCAGGGTGTTCAGGCGGCCACGGTGGGCCATGCCCAGCACGACCTCCTTCACGCCCGCCCGCCCGGCCTGCTGGATGATGCGGTCCAGCAGCGGAATGAAGGACTCGCCGCCCTCCAGACCGAAGCGTTTGACGCCCGGGTACTTGTTCTTCAGGTACAGTTCCAGGCCCTCGGCGGCGTTCAGTTTGCTCATCAGGCGGCGGCGCTCGTCGCGGCTGAACACGCCCCGGCCGCGGTTGGCCTCCACCCGCTCCTGGAACCACGCGCGCTCATTGGCGGGCAGGTAGTTGAACTCGAAACCGATCGGGCCGCAGTACGTGTCGTGCAGCTGCGCGATCACGTCCCGCAGCGGCCCGCTGAACGGACCGTCCTGCACCTGCTCGTTCAGGTCCGCGGCGGACAGGCCGTAGTACTCGGGCGTCAGCTCGGGCACCACGGGCAGCCCGCGCATCTTCAGGGGGTTGGTGTGCGCGCTGATGTGCCCGTACACCCGGAACGCCGTGATCAGCGCGCCCGCCGCCTGCTGCGCGCCACTGACGCCCTGCGGCGCCGGAATGACCGCCCCGCCGCGGCGCTGCGTGCCCAGCTGGTAGAACGCCTCCTGGATGGCCGAGTGCGGCGTCTCGTGCGCGCCACCGCGCAACTCGTCGAAGTAGGCCCGCCACTGCGGATCGACACTCTGGGGGTCCGCCAGGTACGCCTCGTACAAGCCCTCGATGAAGGCCGCGTTCCCGCCGGACATGATCGTCTGCGACTGCGTCATAACGCCTCAGCATACCGCCCACACCCCTGCGCATTGGCACCCGCCCCCCCCGGAATTTGTTCCCGCGTGCGTAACCATCCCCCCACCCCGGACAGGTGGTGCTTACACGACCCCCACCCATCCCGACCCGGAACGCGCCACCATGACGTCATGACCCACCCCGCCTTCCAGGCCACCCACCCGGACTTCCACGCCCTGTTCCCTGACGGCGCCGCGCCCGAACAGCTCGGCCGCGGGCACACCTGGACCGAGGGCCCCACGTACGTGCCCGCCCGGCAGCGCGTGATCTACAGCGACGTGCGGCAGAACCGCACCTGGGCGTACACCGACGACGGACAGCTGCTGGACGAACTGAACCCCAGCGGGTACCAGAACGGCCACACCCTGGACGCCCAGGGCCGCCTGATCGCCTGCTCGCACGGCCAGCGCGCGCTGCTGCGCCAGGAACACGACGGCAGCTGGACCACCCTGGCGGACCGCTTCGAGGGTGCCCGGTTCAACTCCCCGAACGACGTCGTGCAGCACCCCGACGGCAGCCTGTGGTTCACGGACCCCACCTACGGCCTGGACAAACCCGAGGAGGGCGGACGCGGCGAACCCATGGAGATCCCCGGCCGCTGGGTGTTCCGCCTGGCCCCCGACGGCACCCTGACCGCCCCCATCCGCGACCGGCACAAACCCAACGGCCTGGCCTTCGCCAGTGCGGACACGCTGCTGCTGGCCGACACGGGCGAGAACCCCGGCACGTACCGCTACCACGTCACCCCGCAGGGCGAGGCCACCCTGCAGGAGCTGCACTTCACGGTCAGTCCCGGCAAGACCGACGGCCTGCGCCTCGACGAGGCGGGCCGCATCTGGAGCAGCGCCGCCGACGGCGTGCACGTCCTCACCCCGGACGGACAGGAGCTGGGCCGCATCCTGTTCCCCGAGACGGTCAGCAACGTCGCCTTCGGCGGCCCAGGCGGAAAGACCCTGTTCGTCACGGCCAGCAGCGGCTTCTGGCGCGTCCCCACCACCACCCGCGTCCTGACGCTGTCCTGAGCCGCCGGGCGGCTTCGCCAAGAACGTCATAAGGGCCGCCCGTCGGAACGCGGGGCGGCCCTCCCTACACTGGGGACATGCAGATCCTGTCGCGCGTGACCCTGACCTTCGGCATCATCACCCTGATCGCCGCTGCGCTGCTGCTCGGCAAGGACGTCATCGACATCAACCAGCTGCACGCCGTGGCGAACGCCAACCGCAGCACCAACTTCCCCAGCCCGCTGAACACCGTGCTGATCACGGCCGTGCTCGCCGTGATCGGTGGATTCCTGACTGGCCTGGGCCTGGGCATGCCCAAACGCCTGCCGCGTACTACCCCCCACTGAACTTCGCCCTGCTGCACGTGATCCCCGGCCTGCTTCTGACCGGGGGTCTTTTCTGTGTGCACATCCAGAACTTTAAATGACCTTGATAATGTAGAAAACCTCATTTATGAAACAACATTTGGGAAAAGCCTGAATAATCACGATTCCCATGAAAAATAACCGTTGTTTAAAGAACGATCTCTGGGTGATCGCGTACGCTGATGGAACTTCAAAAGAGCGTCACCCCACTCAAGGAGTTCCACATGAAAACACCCATCGCCTGCACCCTTGCCCTCCTGATCGCCTCCGCCGCCCTCGCCGGTGGTGGCCCCAGCGTCGCCCGCCCCGCCGGCACCACGGTCAATCCCTTCGGCGCCACCGCCGCCGCCCCCATGACCATGCCCGCCGTGCTGTCCGACCTGCAACGCGCCGGTACCACCCTGACCCTCGTCACCGGCCGCAACGTCATCGCCGGCACCGTCAACGGCCCCACCGTGACCGCCATCGGCAGCGAGCCCGCCACCTCCGTCGTCGCCACCACCGGCGGCACCCAGCGCCGCTACACGCTGCTGAACCCCGTCCGCCCCGGCGTCGTGACCCCCGTGCGCGACATCCGCCTGCTGCCGGTCGCGCCAGTCGTGCTGCTGCCCATCCAGGCGCCGCAACCCGCCCCCCGGCCCATCGCCGCGCCCGTCACCCCAGCGCCCGCGCCCGTGACCCCCGTCCCGATCGTGCAGCCCACGCCCATCGTGCAGCCGGCCCCCGCGCCGGTCCAGCCTGCCCCGGTGCAGCCCGCGCCCGTACAGCCGGGGCCCATCCAGCCGGCTCCGGTGCAGCCCGCCCCGGCCCCCGTCCAGCCTGAACCCACCCCGCCCGCCCCCGAGGACCCCATCAGCATCTGCCACCGGACCGGCAGCGACACCAACCCGTACAACCTGATCACGGTCAGCCGCAACGCCCTGGACGCCCACGCCGGTCACGGGGACATCATCCCCGCCCCTGCCGAGGGGTGCCCCACCACCGCCGGGGACACCACGCAGCCCAGCCCCGCCCCGGTGCAGCCCGCGCCCGCCCCCGGTCAGCCTGAACCCACGCCCCCCGGCGACGGCAACGACAAGATCAACATCTGCCACCGCACCGGCAGCAGCACCAACCCGTACAACCTGATCTCGGTCAGCCGTAGCGCCCTGGACGCGCACTCCGGCCACGGCGACATCATTCCCGCTCCGGAAGGTGGCTGCCCCACCACCGCCGGGGACGCCACGCAACCCAGCCCCGCCCCGGTGCAGCCCGCCCCGGCCCCCGGCCAGCCGGAACCCACCCCCCCCGGTGACGGCAACGACAAGGTCAGCATCTGCCACAAGACGGGCAGTGACAGCAACCCCTACAACCTGATCACGGTCAGCCGTAGCGCCCTGGACGCGCACTCCGGCCACGGGGACATCATCCCCGCGCCCGCCGAAGGCTGCCCCACCGGCACCCCTCCCGGCAACGGGAACGGCAATGGCAACGGCAAGTAACGCCTGACGCACCACCCCGGCGGCGCCCCCTGAACTCCAGAGGGGCGCCGCCTCTGCCGTACCCAGAAGGGGCCCCGCGTGCCATCATGCGCGCGCACCCATGAACCTGCGACCCCTGATTGCCGCGCTGCTCGTCACGACCGCCCAGGCCACCCCCACCGTGCAGGGCGCGTGGCACGGCCCGTACTACCGCCTGACCCTGACCGGCCTGAGCGCCCGAGACGGCACGATCCGCTGGACGCCCGGCGGGACCGGCGCGGACCTGAAGTTCAGCGCGGCGCTCCCCACCCTGACCCGCACGGTGCCCACCGCGCAGGACCAGATCCAGATCCGCGTGCAGGACAAGGGCATTCAGATCCGCAGCGCGCAGGGCCGCCCGCTGCGCGTGAACCTGATGCCCGTCCGCGCGGGCGTCGAGGGGCCCACGCGCTTCACGGCCATCGACGTGTACCCCGAGGAAGCCTGGACGACGTATGAACCTGTCCCCGTCACGCCCTGCCGCGCACCCACCCCCGTCCCGGAACTGCCGTACCAGCCGCCCCGCTTCGCCACCGGCCCCGTCGGGTTCTACCTCGCGCAGATCGACCCGCGCACCGGCACGCCCATACGCGTCATCGCCAACGACCCGGACCGCCTGTACCCCCTGGCGAGCACCTTCAAACAGATCGTCCTGTGGGGCACCCTGCGCGACGTGCAGGCCGGACGCCTCAGCCTGAACACCCGCCTGACCGTCACCGAAACCAACCGCAGCATCGAGACCTACCAGCCCGGCACGCGCACCGTGCAGAACCTCGCCACGCAGGCCATCCAGAACAGCGAGAACACCGCCAGCGACGTCCTGCACCTCCGCTACGGCCCCGACCGCCTCCAAGCCCTCGTCACCGCGCAGGGCGCGTGCCACACCCGCGTGAACACCACCACCAAAGCGTGGTGGGCCGCGCAGGCCGGACTCCTCCCCGAACTCTACGGCCCAGACGTGAACACCGGCGCGCAACAGACCTTCACCCTCCCACCCGCCCAGGAAACCCAGATCCGCGCCCGCGCCGTGCAACAGGCCCAGACCCTGAACGCCGACCGCGTCCTCGACCACCTCGACCGCGCGTTCTTCAGCCCCACCTACCACCCCCAGACCGAGGTGTACCTGCAAAACCGCAGCACCCCCCGCGAATGGGCCACCCTGATCACCCGCATGTACCTCGACCCCAGCCTGACCCCCACCAACCGCGCGTTCCTGCGTGACACCCTCGCCAGAGGATGCTGCCGCGCCAAGGACCCCAGCGTCGCCTACTGGGGCAGCAAGGCGGGCAGCGGCTGGCGGAACGTCACCATGAGCGGCCTGCTCAGCCTGACCACCGGGCAGACCTTCGTGTACGCCTACTTCAACCCCGGCTCCGACACCATTGAAAGCGTCCTGATCGAGAAACAACTGCCGGATATCGCCCGGTACGTCCTGGAGAACGCCAAACGACTCGCTCGCAACGCCCCCTGAACCAGACGGGGGAACGGCGTCGCGGGTGGACCCCTCAGTCGGCTACGCCGACAGCTCCCCTTGAGGGGAGCCAGGGCCACCCCCCGCTCAGCCTCCGCTGCGCCCGAACCGGCCCAGAGCCGCGCGGCTTTCCGGCGTGCCTCCCGGCACCTTCGCGCCCGCCAGCGAGACGAACGACCACCCGCCCCGCGCACCATGCTCCACCACCAGGTAATGCGTCCCGGCCCCCAGCGTCCGCGCCAGCGTCGGCCCGCGCCACCCCACCACGCCATGCCCCGAGCACGCCGAGTACGACCCGGACACGCCCACCGCGCTCCAGCCGTCCGGCACGAAGTCCGGCTGCCCCGCCCCCACGGGCACGCCCGGCCCGACCAGCCACAGGCGGGGACGGTACGCCACGTCACACGCGGAACTGACGAACACCGCCACGTCCAGCCGGAAGCCCGCCCCAGTCGAGAGGGCGTACCAGTCGCGGCCACCCGCGCGGCCCTGCACGGTGATGACCTTCGACACGGTCGGCTGCGGCACCCGGAACGCCGTTTCCAGCGTGCCGCTGCCCGGATTGAACAGCGGCTGATGCGCCCCCGCCCCCACGATTGAGGTGTTTGCAATCCAATAACTGCGGTGAGGTCATGGCACGAATACAGAAAATCCTGAACCTAACTTTCGGAAAAGGTGATCTAGATTACTATCAGCAAAGTTGCCGACTATTCTTCTGCGGTGGTTGTAGGATAGCCTCGTTTTTCGATCCTTCCGATCTAGCCAAAATTTTCTGTACCACTTATGTGGCATGAGGAGTTTACGTATGACACGACAAAATTATAAGCGAAAGCGCAGGAGCGATACTACTTCGCAAGTCAAATCATTTTCTGTGGTCAAACTTAATGGAAATCTCAATGTTAATTGCCTTTTCCGTGACAACAAATTGGTTTTGGTTGGCGAGAACGGGTATGGTAAAACAACTATATTGGTGATGCTGTACTACACTATGACTAGGCAGTGGGTTAAGCTGCGCAAATACGATTTTGAATCTATAGAGCTTGTTTTTGGAAATAAAAATTTGAAGTTCAGTAAATCTGAACTTGAAGTGAATTTAGTGGATATGCCATATAAAAATGAGATAGCCAAATATATAGAGGAAAATGCACTAGAAGATATAATAGAGGAAAGTCCAATTTCATTCATTAGAGATGCATCCCAAATTATGGGTATCCCTAGTATATATTTTAGAAGATATGTAGATATGATTTCTAATATTGAATTGTCTGATAATGTTGGGGAAATCGACAAATATATTATGGAGAATATGAATTTTCAAGTCTTATACCTGCCAACATATAGACGAATTGAACAGGATATCAGGAAAATATTTCCGGATGTGGCGCGGAGATTTAACGAATCGTTGGATAAAAGGAGCGATAATTCTAAAAATTATATAGAGTTTGTTGAGTTCGGTATGAATGATGTAGATAAACTCTTGTCCGAAGAACTAAATAGATTGCGCGAAGTTTTCAGGGGATCTTTGGTGGGTTTAACGAATAGATTTCTTGCGGGAATCCTCTCTAGGAACTATGCGACAAATTCCGATATTGAGGTTAATCCTGAATTATACGACATGCTAAAATCCAGATACTCAAAAGAACTGGAGATAACACTGGGCGTTCCTGGATTCGAAAAAACGATTGAAGATATTAGTAAGAAAAGAAGTAAAACAGATCATGATAAAATTGTGCAGTATTTTTGGCAGCAACTGCTTAATGTTTATTTTGAGCAATATATAGCGAGTTCATCAATGCTGAATTTCACTAACATCGTGGATGGGTATTTAGTCAATAAGGATGCTATATTCAATTCGCAGGATTATTCATTTTCAATTGTACGTAATGCTAAAAAGGATAAATCTAAAAAAGAAAATAAAAATAATCCCTATCTACTATTCCCAGATGATATTAATCAAGATAATAAACTTAAAATAAAGCTTAAAAGCCTTTCCTCTGGAGAAAAACAGATAATTTCCTTATTTGCTCACCTACATTTTGGTAAGTTCGAAAAAGCATTCGTAATCATAGATGAACCTGAGCTATCTCTCTCTATAGATTGGCAAAGAAGCTTTTTGAGCGACATTGTATCAATACCAAATGTAATAGGCCTATTCTCTGTTACCCATTCGCCATTTATATTTGATAACGAGTTGGAGAAGTACACGCACGATCTTTCTGAATTTTCGGTAATGAGTAATGAGTAATCTCCTTGACCGTCTTAAGGAGGCGAGGAGTAGCACGGTTACTGTTATTGACAGATTTATAAGGGAATATGGTAGGCACGGAGCAGGAGCCTACATATTTGTGGAGGGCAAAAATGATCGATTGTACTACCAAAGTATCGTGAAAAGAATTATTAATAAGAAGCACTATATTAAGATTTTTGTCTGTGGTAACAGGAAGGCAGTAATCGAGGCTGAAAAAAATCTTCGTGATCGCCGTTTGCCAAACGGTGTGAAAACACTATTCTTCGCAGATCGTGACTTCGATTATAATTTACAAAACGAACCTCATTCAAGGGGAGTTTGCTATACGGATGGATACTCATTTGAAAACTATCTTATTGATGGTGAAAATATGCGCTTGGCATGGGATAGTTGTGTAACCACTGCGACAAGCGGCCTAGACTACGATATTCTATCTCGAATATTTAAAAGAGAGTATATAAAATTTGCAAGAATTATGATAGATCTTTCTGCGCATGTTTTGGCGCGGCGTCGATACATTAGGGAGGGTGAAAAAATAGTACTAAACGATGCAAGAATATTGCGATTTATGAATATAGATAGCGATCTAAATATAGAATACGAGGAAAATATCTTGCCTAAAATAAGTGATCAAATTGGTTTGAGAATGATGAAGTGTGATGCAAAAGTGTTTAAAAATATTAAACGAGATCTCAGAGAGAAGGGTAGCCTTTATTACATTAGGGGGAAATATTTAACGACATTTATTCAGAAATTTCTCGAAGGGGTCCAAGTGCTTGGCAAAAGTGTTGATGCAAATTTCGCATTTGATGTTCAAATTAATGAGAGAAATATCGTCAACTATATTTTAATGCGTGGAAACATACCGAATAATCTGGCATCATATGTGGAAGCCAGACTAGTATAAGTCCTATCTCAGACTTCCAGTGCCAGTTTGTCCACGTCATTTAACAGGGGGGTGCCTGCCGGGTACTCCCCGTTGAAGCACGCGAGGCACAGGCCAGGGCCGCTGACGGCTTCTCGGATGCCCTGCTCGCTGATGAACGTCAGGGTGTCCGCCCCGATCAGGTCGCGGATCTCCTCGATGCTGTGCGTGCTAGCGACCAGTTCCTTGCGGGCGGCGGTGTCGATGCCGTAGAAGCACGGGTGCTTGATGGGCGGGCTGCTGACCCGGAAGTGAACTTCGGTGGCGCCCGCTTCGCGCAGCAGGTTCACGATCTGGCGGCTGGTGGTGCCGCGCACGATGCTGTCGTCCACCAGCACAACGCGTTTGCCGCGCACGGCACTGGTGGGGGAGAGTTTCATCTTGACCTTCAACTCTCGTGCTTCCTGCGTCGGCGCGATGAACGTGCGGCCCGCGTACGGGTTCTTGTACAGGCCGTAGTCGAAGGGAATGCCGCTCTCGCGGGCGTACCCGATGGCGGCGCCGATGCCGCTGTCCGGGACGGGCACGACGATGTCGGCCTCGATGGGGTGTTCCTTGGCGAGCTGGTGCCCCATGCGGATGCGGCTTTCGTGGGCGTCAACGCCGTCGAGCTGGCTGTCGCTGCGGGCGAAGTAGATCCACTCGAACGCGCAGGGGGTGGGTTTCTTCGGGGCGACCATCAGGGAGTGCAGGCCGGTGCGGTCGATCCACACGAGTTCGCCGGGCTGCACGTCACGGATCAGGCGCGCGCCGACGGCGTACAGCGCGCACGGCTCACTGGCGATCACGTACGCGTGGTCGTCCCGCTGCCCGATCACCAGGGGCCGCACGCCGTTCGGGTCGCGGAAGCCCAGCAGCTGCGTGCGGCTCATCAGCACGCACGCGAAGCCACCCTTCAGGCGTTTCATGGCGGCGGCGGTGGCCTCCACGAGGTCCATGTGACTCTCGCGGGCGATCAGGTTCAGCATGACCTCGCTGTCGTTCGTCGTCTGGAACAGCGCGCCCTGCATCAGCATGTCGTTGCGGACCTCGCGGGCGTTCACGAAGTTCCCGTTGTGCGCCAGTCCCAGGATGCCCTTGTTCGTCCGGGTCGTCAGCGGCTGCGCGTTGAAGCGCAGGTTCGACCCGGTCGTGGAGTACCGCACGTGCCCGATGCTCACCCGCGCGTTCGCCAGCCGCACGCTGTCCAGGCGCCGCTCGTCGAACACCTGCGTCACCAGACCCAGGTCCTTCTCCACGTGGAACTTCTCCCCGTCCGACACGCACATCCCCGCCGCCTCCTGCCCACGGTGCTGCAGCGCAAAAAGGCCCAGGTACGTGAACCACGCCAGGTCCAGCGGCTCCGGCGAGAACATGCCAAACACACCGCATTCATCCTGCGGCTTATCAAGAATCGGATCAAAGATCATGGAAGTCCTTTAACCCCTCCCCCTTGAGGGGGGAGGTTGGGAGGGGGTGAGCGGGCCGGGCGGCGTGTGCGGGTCGGGCTGGGGTTGGGTTGGTCTTTCTGGCTGCGCGGGTGGGTCGGTGGCGGTTCACCCCCACCCGGCCTCCCCCCTCTCCTTCGGAGCTGCTCCAGTCAAGGGGGAGGAGAAAGGCCGGGGGGTTCATCCCAGGATCTCCGCGAGGGGGGTCGTGTGGGCGTGGGTGAGGGCGCTGAGGGTCACGCTCAAGTGTATGTGGTGGGTGGGGAGGGCAATGGTGACGGTATCGCCGCCGGTGGTGCCGAGGCGGGTGTAGGGGACGCCCTGGGCGTTGAGGGCCGCTTCGGTGCCTGCCTCGTCGGGGGTGGCGATGAGGATGCGGGCGTGCGCTTCGCCGTACAGGAGGGCGTCGGCGTGGGTGGTGGTGGGGGCGTTCAGGGTGACGGTCAGGCCGGTGTTCCCGGCGATGGCCATTTCGCTCAGGGCGACGGCGAGGCCGCCTTCGGCGCAGTCGTGCGCGGTGTCGGTCAGGCCCGCGCGGATCAGGTGCAGGGTCGCGTCGATGACGGCCTGTTCGCGGGTCAGGTCCAGGGTGGGGACGTGTCCGGCCTCAAGGCCGTGGACGGTTTCGAGGTACTGGCTCGCGCCGATGCTGTCGGCGTGCTCGCCGATCAGGTAGAGGGTGTGGCCCTCGCCCTTGAGGTCCATGGTGGCGCGTTTGGTCACGTCGGGCAGCACGCCGACCATGCCGATGGTGGGGGTGGGGTGGATGGCGACGCGTTCGTCCCCTTCGGTGTACTGGTTGTACAGGCTGACGTTCCCGCCGGTGACAGGGGTGTTCAGGGCGCGGCAGGCGTCGGCGATGCCGTGCACGGCGCGTTCCAGCTGGTAGTACACCTCGGGCCGGTGGGGGTTGCCGAAGTTGAGGTTGTCCGTGATCGCCAGTGGCGTGGCGCCCACGCAGGCGAGGTTGCGGGCGGCCTCGGCGACGGCGGCGGCAGCCCCGGTGTACGGGTCGAGGTACACGAAGCGCGGGTTGCAGTCGCTGGTCGCGGCGACGCCCATTCCGCTGCCCTTGACGCGCATGACGGCGGCGTCGGCGGCACCGGGTACGACGACGGTGTTCGTCATGACCTGATGGTCGAAGCGCTGATAGATGGGGCGCTTGCTGGCAATCGTGGGGTGGCTCAGCAGGTCGGTGAGGACCGCGCCGAGGTCGCCGGGGACGGGCACGCCGCTCAGGTCACGCTCGCGCTTCGCCTTGATCTCGTCGGATTCGATGCCCTCGCGGGTGTACTTGGGGGCCTCGTTCAGCAGGTCCACCGGCAGGTCGCAGACGACCTCGCCGCGCCACGTCAGGCGGTAGTTGGTGTGCCCCTCCACCTGCCCGATGGTCACGACGTCCAGTTCCCACTTGGTGAGCAGGTCCAGCAGGTCCTGCTCCTTGCCCGGCACGGGCACCAGGATCATGCGTTCCTGCGACTCGCTCAGGCACAGTTCCATGGGCACCATGCCGTCCTCGCGGGTGGGGACCAGATCGAGGTTCATGGTGATGCCCAGCCCGGCGCGGTACGCCATCTCGCAGGTGCTGCTCACCAGTCCGGCGGCGCCCATGTCCTGCACGCCCGCCACGACGCCCGCCTGGATGGCTTCCAGCGTCGCCTCCAGCAGCAGTTTCTCCATGAACGGGTCGCCCACCTGCACGGCCGGGCGGTCCGCCTGAGACGCGTTGCTCAGGTCGGCGGACGCGAACACCGCGCCGCCCAGCCCATCACGCCCGGTCTTCGACCCGACGTACACGATGGTGTTCCCGACCTCACCCATCGTCCCCTTCGCCAGATCCTCGTGGCGCAGCAGGCCCAACGCCATCACGTTCACCAGCGGGTTCTCCTGGTAGCTGGGGTGGAAGGTCACCTCGCCGCCCACCGTCGGCACGCCGATCGCGTTGCCGTAGTGCGCGATGCCCTCCACCACGCCGTTCAGCAGGAAGCGCGTCCTGGGGCTGTCCGGGTTCCCGAAGCGCAGGCTGTCCAGCACCGCGAACGGCCGCGCGCCCATCGCGAAGATGTCCCGCAGGATGCCGCCCACGCCCGTCGCCGCGCCCTGCACCGGCTCCACCGCACTGGGGTGGTTGTGGCTCTCCATCTTGAACGCCACGCCCCACCCGTCCCCGATATCCACCACACCCGCGTTCTCACCGGGACCCTGCAACACCTGCGGCCCCGTCGTGGGGAAGTGCCGGAACAGCGGCCGCGAGTTCTTGTACCCGCAGTGCTCGCTCCACATGGCGCCCACGATGGCGGCCTCCAGCGCATTCGGCTCCCGGCCGATACGCGAGACGAGCAGGTCGAATTCTTCGGTGGACAGGCCAAACGTGCCCGCACGGTCGCGGAGGGTGGCGGCTTGCGTCATTGAAGCTCCTTGCAAACCCGGGCGCGGCCCGGGCGGGGATGGATCGGGAGTGGGAAAGAGGAGGTGCGGGTCACGCCTGCGATTTCAGCAGCAGGTTCAGCTGTCCGCGGTGGTAGCCGACGTGGCGCAGCTGCATGCCGAGGGCGAGGCGGCGGGGGCGGGTGCCGCCCGGGGTGGCGGCGCTGAAGACCTCGCCGTCCAGGGCGCTGTCGCCCGCCCGTTCCAGCCACGCGACGACCTGCGTGCCGGTCTCAATCAGCGCGGCCAGGATCTGCTCGCGCGGGTCGCTCTCGCGGACAGGCGCGGGCTGGGTGCCGAGCGCCTGCACGCGGGCGTTGTCCTCCCAGCCGAGGTGGTGGTAGTTCGGCGTGCGGTCGTCCAGGACCATCAGGCGCAGCCACTCGGCGATGTGCAGGGCGTGCCACGCGGGGCTGTGGCCCAGGCGGGGCGTGTGGAAGGCGTCGCCTGGCGCCTGCTCCAGCGCGGCGCGGAACAGGTCCAGTTCGCTGCGGAACTGCTCGGCCAGGTAGGCCGTCACCGCGCCCGCCTGGGGGGTCACCGGGACACCAGCGCGCCCTTCAGGCTGTCGAACAGGCCGCGGCCGTCCTCGCTGCCCAGCAGGGCCTCCACGGCCCGCTCGGGGTGGGGCATCATGCCGAGCACGTTCCCGCGTTCACTGACGATCCCGGCGATGTCGTTCAGGCTGCCGTTCGGGTTGTCGGTGTACCGGAACACGACCTGCCCCTCGCCCTCCAGCCGCGCGATCGTCTCGGGGTCGGCGTAGTAGTTGCCTTCACCGTGCGCGATGGGCACCTCGATGACCTGCCCTGTCGTGTACGCGCCGGTGAACGCCGTGCCGGTGTTCTCCACGCGCAGGTGCACGGGGCGGCACAGGAAGTGCAGGTCACGGTTGCGGCTCAGCGCGCCGGGCAGCAGCCCGGACTCGGTCAGCACCTGGAAGCCGTTGCAGACGCCCAGCACGTACCCGCCGCGTTCGGCGTGCGCCTTGACGGCCTGCATGATCGGACTGCGCGCGGCAATCGCGCCGCTGCGCAGGTGATCGCCGTAACTGAACCCGCCGGGCAGGAACACCAGCTCCGTGCCCTGCGGGAGTCCGGCCTCGGTGTGCCACACGAACTGCGCGTCCTTATCGAGGAGCAACTGCGCGGCGTGCAGCGCGTCGCCGTCGCAGTTGCTGCCGGGAAACTGGATGACGGCCGTCTTCACGCCCCGACCAGCTCCTCACTCAGCTCCCAGCGGGCGTCCTCCATCACGGGGTTGCTCAGCACGTTCTCGGTGATGTCCTTCAGCTGCGCCTCCACCTCCGCGCGGCTGCCCGAGAGGGTCAGTTCGATGTACTTCCCGACGCGCACTCCACTCACGTTCCCGTGATCCAGGTGCGACAGCGCCCGCTCCACGGTGCGCCCCTGCGGGTCGAGAATGCTGGGCTTCAGGGTCACGAACACTTTCGCTTTAAAGGTGGACATGGTGGGGCTCCTTCGGAGGGCAGATGGCAAGAGGCTGATGGCAGATGGTCAGGAGTGCTGGCGCAGGTGGATCGTGGCGGTCGGCCATCGACCTTCAGCCATTCGCGCCCGGCGCGGTCACGCGCCGGAGCATCTCGGCGTAGGCGTCTTCCACGCCGCCGAGGTCGCGGCGGAAGCGGTCCTTGTCCATCTTCTCGTTCGTCTGGGCGTCCCAGAAGCGGCAGGTGTCGGGGCTGATCTCGTCGGCCAGGACGACCGTGCCGTCCGCCAGCGTGCCGAATTCCAGCTTGAAGTCGATGAGGCGCACGCCGCGCGCCGCGAAGTACGGCACGAGGAACGCCTGCACGTTCAGTGCCAGCTCCCGGATGCGCGTCAGCTGCTCGGGGGTGGCCCAGCCGAGCGCGACGGCGGTGTCCGTGTTGATCAGGGGGTCGCCCAGCGCGTCGCTCTTGTAGCAGTACTCCACGACCGGGCGGGAGAGTTCGGTGCCTTCCTCGACGCCCAGGCGTTTGCTGAACGACCCGGCGGCGACGTTGCGCACGATGACCTCCACGGGGATGATCGTCACGGCCCGCACGAGCTGCTCGGTCTCCGACAGCTGCCGGATGAAGTGGGTGGGCACGCCCGCCGTTTCCAGCTGCGGGAAGAGGTGCGCGGTGATCGCGTTGTTGATCGCGCCCTTGCCCCCGATCTGGGCTTTCTTGACGCCGTTGAAGGCGGTCGCGTCGTCCTTGTACTCCACCACGTACTCGTTCGCGTCGGGGGTGGCGTAGACGCGCTTGGCTTTCCCCTCGTACTTCAGTTCGCCTCTACCGGTCATACGCCCTCCGTGGGGAGCGCGCGCTCCCCGGAATGTAGGAAACGCGTCCCCCGAAGCAGAGCGGGGCGACGCTGAAATGTCGCAGTGCTGAGCATGTGCAGGCCTCCATCGCCGTCTCTCGGACGGGCTTACCGCTCCCGGTGCGTGGGGTGCGGGGCGTCTCACAGGACGCGGGTGGAAGAGAAGATGTATGCCCGCCCGGGTAGGGCGGTCACCGCTGCGCAGCGTAACACCCCCGCATGAGCCATATGCCGGGGTGTTCAGAGGACTTGGACGAACCCCCTGCCGGGGGCGTGCCCCGATGGCGTGGCCGGAGATGGCGTGGGCAGAGGGGCAGGCCACCGGTCCGCCCGCGCCGCGCCCCTGCAACCCGAGTCCGGGTCAGGAGTCTTGCTCATACGGACTCCGGTTGAAAGGTTTGCAAAAACTTTCAACCCGAGCGGACGCGAGCAGGAGAAGAACGGGTTCCGGGCGTGGAGTTGGCAACCCGGTGCGGTTCCGGGTTGTCAACGAAACAGACGGAATCCGTATCAGTCGTCGCTGGCGCTGGCCGCCCCTGCCTTCTTCCGCGCGACCTCCTCGCGGACCTCCGCGACGAGGAACGTGCAGGCCTCCGCGCAGGGCATCCCGCCCGGCACGCCGTCCAGAAACGAGTGCGTCAGGCGCTCCCCGGCCCACAGGCGCGTGCGCAGGCAGGCGGCACACACCCGCCCGGCCACCCGCTCGACCTGCTCGGGCACGGCGCGCTGCACCTTCGCGTAGATGCCGGTCTGCCGCCGCGCGGTCGTCGCCCACGGCGTGGGCCGCAGCGCGTGGCACGAGTGCGCGTACGTCTCCTCGACCACCGCCGGGTACGTGTAATGCACCGCGCGGCGCAGGTCCGCCTCGTTCAGCACGGCCCGCCAGCCGCGCGGCAGGTTGCGCAGGGTATGCACCGGGCGGTGCTCGCCGCCGTCCGTGACCCGCGCCCGGTCCCGCACGCCCTCGGGCGTCACCAGGGTCATCAGGTCCCCGCCGGGGCGACCCTCGTCCAGCGCGTGCCGGACCTCGAACACGCCCAGTTCCGGCGTGATCAGCAGTTCACCCACCCGCGCGCCCCGCCGGGCCAGCTTCAGGAACGCCTGCCACGCCGCCTCGTGCCCGCGTTCGGTGTCCCCGCCGGGACCGCCGGCGCCGCGCGCCTCCTCCGCCAGGTGCACGATCACGTCCGCGACGGCCGCGTGCGTGCCGACCGGGCGGGCGTAGTACACCTCGCGCGGGCCGTGCGGCGCGTCCGGGAAGGCCGTGACCGTGTCCGTCAGGTCCAGGTCCTGCGGGATGGTCTCCAGGGTGTGCCAGCCCTCGGACGCGAAGAACGGCACGATCACCACGCGCGGCGCGCGCGTCACCTCGGCCCAGCCGCTCACGCGCGGGTCCTCGTCGAGGAACAGGGCGTGCACCTCGCTGAACAGCCCCCGTTCGCGCAGGCGCGCGGCGTTCTCGTGAATCACGCGGCTGCTGTTCTCGTTGCGGGTCGTGCCGTGCCCCAGCACGATCAGCGCCGTGTCGTCCGGGCTGGGGTCCGGCAGGACCTCGCGGGCGCGGGCCTCGATCACGTCCGCCATGCCGGGGTGCACGCCGTACGGCAGGGTGTAGCGCACCGTGCGCCCCCCGATCACCCGCGCGATGCCCTCGGGCGGCACCGGCCCCTGGTGGCCCAGGCCCAGTTCACGCGGAATGACCGTCTCGGTGAAGTACCCCTCGCTGATGAACATCGGGATCACGGTCACGTCGGTGCTGGCGGTCGTCTTCAGCACCTGCCGCAGCGACGGTTCCTCCTTCCAGTACCCCTCGATCACCTCGTCGAACAGGCCGCGCCCGCGCAGCAGGTCCGCGTACCGGTACACGGCGACCGCCGATTCCCCGTTCAGGTGAGAGCCGTGACCAATCAGCACCAGTGACCGCATCCCTGCAACTGTAGCGCTCCGCGCGCGCCCCCCGCTTCCCCCGCCGCACCCGTCGCGGGGTGGTCCGGCCATGAACGCGGGTGAAGGCCACCCTCACGCCCCGGCTGGCGCGGCGGCGTAGCGTGGCGGTCGTCCCACCCAAGCCCGCGCGCGGTCCCGACCGGTTCCGTCCCCAGGTTCCCGCGCGACCCTCACCGGAGGTGCCCCCTATGTTCTTCCAGCAGAAAGACCGTCACGAGCAGATGGCCCGACTCGACCCGCGCGACACGAACGGCGACGGGCAGGTCAGCCCCCAGGAAGCCGCCGCGTACATCCAGGACTACCTGCAGCAGGCCAGCCCCGAGGAACGCGACCAGATCCTGCGCGAGTACGTGGGCGGCATGAGCCCCGACCAGCGCCGCGAGATGGGCGACGCGATCGTGCGCAGCCCCGCCAACCCCGTCACGCAGGTCCGCCACGACGACGACCACGACCTCGTGGACGCCTACACGAAGACCGCGCAGGCTCCCGCGCAGGACGGCAAGAGCCCCCTGGAGGCCGCGTTCGCGCCCGGCGGGATGCTCAGCAGCCCCCTGGTGAAGGCCGGACTGGTCGGCCTGGCGGGCATGATCGGCAGCCGCATGCTGCGCCGCTGAACCCCCGCACCCTCCCTCGCCCCTGCCCATCCCGGCGGGGGATTTCCGTGCCTTCCCGTTCCGGCCGCCCCGGGCGCACGTACAATGGCGCGCAATGCCCCTGACGTACCTCACCCGCATCGCCCAGACGCCCGCCCCGACCTTCCACGAGGAGCGGCGCGCGGACCTGATCGCGGGCCTGTGGACGGACCTGGGCTACGCGGTCGAACGGGACGAGGTCGGGAACGTCCTGACGCGCCTCACGCCCCCCGGCACCGAGGGCCTCCCGGCGCTGCTGCTCGCCTCGCACCTCGACACCGTGTTCGACGCGGACACCGACGTGACCGTCCGCGAGGAAGGCGGGCGGCTGGTGGGGCCGGGCGTGGGGGACAACAGCGCCAGCCTCGCCGTCATGACCGCGCTGCTGCGCGACCTGCGCGAGCGGCCCCTGACCCTGCGCCGCCCGCTGTGGATCGCCGCGAACGTCGGCGAGGAGGGCCTGGGCGACCTGCGCGGCGCCAAGCACCTGATCCGCACGCACCGGCCGCAGCTGGGCGCGTTCCTGGCGGTGGACGGCTACCTGGGCATCGCCGTGACCCGCGCCGTGGGCGTGCGCCGCTACCGCGCCACGTTCGCCGGCCCCGGCGGGCACTCCTGGGGGGATCAGGCGCCCAGCGCCCTGCACGCCCTGGGCCGCGCGATCAGCGCGCTGTACGCCCTGCACCTGCCCGTGAACCCGCGCACCACCCTGAACGTCGGCGTCGCGTCGGGCGGCACCAGCGTGAACTCCATCGCGGGCACCGCCGACCTGCTCCTTGACCTGCGCTCCCTGGACGGCGAGGTCCTGAGCGATCTGGACCGCCGCGCCGTGGCGGCCCTGCACGCCGCTGCGCGCGAGGCCGGGGTGAAACTGCATCTGGAACGCGTCGGGGACCGGCCCGGCGGGGACCTACGCGGCGAGGCGCTGCTGGACCTCGTGCGGGACGCCAGCCGCGAGGGCCGCGTCGACCTGCGCGTGGCGAGCAGCAGCACCGACGCGAACGCCGCCGTTCCGCACGACCTGCCGGCCCTGGCCGCCGGGGTGTACCGCGGCGGGAACGCGCACCGCACCGACGAGTGGGTGCAGGCCAGCAGCCTCGCGCCGGGTCTGAAGTTCCTGCGGCGCGTCGTCGAACTGTACCAGCGCCGACCCGTCCGCTGACCCGCCGCGCAGCAGTGGTCCTGCCATCAGGAGATTTCCCTTCCTGGTCGGCAAATCTTGTGAGTTTCGTTGCAATCGCCGCCCACCAAATTCCCATCCGCGCGGCGCACAATGAATGGACCGATGAACGCCACACAGAGCCCGGTGACTGCCCTGTCCTTCCTCCGCGTCGCGCGCACGGCGGGCCTCACGGCGCTGCTGCTGGGCGCCGGCATGGCCCCCGCCCACGCGCAGGGCGTGGTGTCGCCCGCGCAGGACCTCTTCAACCGCGCCAATCAGCTCATCCAGAACGAGTACGGCGGGCTGTCCACCGTGGACCGCGCCGCGCTGACCCGCGAGTACCAGGAGCGGCTCGACAACGTGTGCAGACCCACCCCCGACACCTGCGCAGAAGCGAAGGCGTACCCGGTGCTGGAAGCGGAACTGACCGCGCTGGGCGACGAGCACTCCTTCTTCCAGACGCCCGAGGACTACCGGGACTTCCGGGCCAGCGTCACCGGCGGCAACCGGCTGCAGTTCGGCGTGAAGCTGGGCGCGCTGGACGGCCAGAACCGCGTCGTGACCGAGGTCGTGCCCGGCAGCGCCGCCGAGGAGGCCGGCCTGAGGCGCGGGGACGTGCTGCTGACCATCGACGGGCAGCCGTACACCTACGAGAACCTGCGGGCCGCGCGCGAACAGGGGCGCACCATCACGCTGGGCAGCGAGCGGCTGGGCACCCCCCTGACCCTGACCATCACTGCGCGCGAGAGCAGCACCGTGGACCTGCCGCGCCTGAGCTTCGTGCCCGCCAGCGCGGCCGAGGCCGCCGTGATCCGCATACCGACCTTCCTGTCCGGCGGGGGCGTCGCGCAGCGCGTGCATGATCTGGTCGGGCAGGCGCAGGCGCGCGGCGCGACCGGCGTGATCGTGGACCTGCGCGGCAACACGGGCGGCAGCCTCGCCGAGTGCGACAGTGCCGTCAGTGCCTTCGTGCCCAGCCTGACCCGACTGGCCCGCAGCGCCGACGGGAACGCCCGCACGGTCGTGAGTCGCGGCACCCGCCTGGAAGACGGCCGCATTGCGGGCGGTGTGCGCAACCCGAACCTGTGGACCGGACCGATGGCGGTGCTGGTGGATGAGGGGAGCGCGTCGTGCAGCGAGTTCTTCGCATTCGAGATCCAGCACGCGCGGCGTGGCCCGGTCCTGGGCGAGCAGACCGCCGGGGTGGGCAACACCGCCACCCGCGTCTTCCCGGTGGGCGAGGGCGCGCTACAGCTGACCATCCTGAACTACGCTAAACCCGACGGCACGCCCTACCCCGTGAGTGTCACGCCGGACGTGGTGCGCGAGCAGAACGAGGCCACCACCCGCGAACTCACGCGCGGCGTGGACAGCCTGCTGGGCGCCGGGGTGGACGCCCTGAGCGGCGCGCCCACCCTGGGCCTGAACCCCTTCGGGCGGCCCTGACCCCCGCTCCTCGGCGCGGCCCCCCGGTTTCGGCGGGGCCGCGCGGCCCTCTCTGGGTGCATGGGCGCCCCGCGATGCCGGACGCCCCGGACGCCCTGCACCCCGCGCAGGGCCTATCCTCCGGGGCATGACGGACATCGCAGAACGCTACGTGCGGCTGGCGCACGCCATCGACGCGCACTCTGAGGGCTTCATCGACGGGTACGGCGGCCCGCAGGAGTGGGCCGTGCGGGATACACGCGACCCGCAGGCGCTGCGGGACGAGGCGCAGGCCCTGCTGGCGGACGTGGCGGGCGTGCCCGAACCCGAGCGGCGCGCGTGGCTGGAGGTGCAGGTGCGCGCCATGCACACCATGACCCGCCTGCTGTCCGGCGAGGCGATCCCCTACGCCGACGAGGTCCGTGGCCTGTACGACATCGAACCGCGCCGCGCCGACCTGGGCGCCCTGGACGCCGCACTGGCCGAACTCGACGCCACGCTGCCCGGCAGCGGCCCCCTGCCCGCGCGCGAGGAGGCCCTGCGTGCCCGGCTGGCCGTGCCGCGCGGCGAGATCCTGCGGGTGGCGCAGCCGATCCTGGCCGAACTGCGCGCCCGCGTCACCGAGCATTTCGGGCTGCCCCAGGGCGAGGACTTCAGCATCGAACTGGTGACCGACAGGCCCTGGAGCGGGTACAACTGGCCGCTGGGGAACCTGCGCAGCCGCATCGACATCAACACCGACCTCCCGGTGCTGCTGCCCGCCCTGCCCGACCTGATGGCCCACGAGGGCTACCCCGGCCACCACACCGAACACGCCACCAAGGAAGCCCGGCTGGTGCGGGAACGCGGCTGGGTTGAACACGGCATCCAGCTGATCAACGCGCCGGAATGCGTCGTGTCGGAGGGGATCGCCGTGAACGCCCTGCGCGCCGTGATGACCCGCGCGGAACTGGAGGCGTGGCTGACCGGCGACCTCGCTGCGCTGGCGGGCGTGGACCCGGAGGACATCCGCACGTTCCTGGCCGCCAGCCACGTCAAGAAGGCGCTGGGCGGCGTGAGCGGCGAGGCCGCCATGCGCCTGCACGCCGACGGCGCCCCCGAGGCTGAGGTGCTGGACTTCCTGCGCACCTACGCCCTGGCCAGCGACGCCCGCGCCGCGCAGTCCCTGCGCTTCATCCAGAACCCGAACTTCCGCGCGTACATCTTCACGTACTCGGTCGGCGGGGACCTCGTGGGCGCCGAACTCGACCGGGGCGGCGCAGGCGCCTACGCGCGGCTGCTGCGTGAACCCGTCACGCCCGGACAGCTGCGCGCCTGAAACGGAATCCGTAGGACCATCAGCAGCGGGGGGAGAGGAGACGTCCGCCTCGCCCTCCCCCCCGCCCGCACGGATCAGCGCCCGAGGATGCTCTCGATCTGCTCGATCACGTCGCTGCTCAGGCGCACGCCCGCGGCCTTCACGGTGTCCTCGATCTGCTGGACCTTCGTGGCGCCCGTGATGACGCTGCTCACGCCCTTCTGCCGCAGGATCCACGCGAGGGCCAGCTGCGCGCGGGTGATTCCCAGGTCGTCCGCGATGGGTTTCAGGTCGCGGACCTTCTGGATGTTCTCTTCCGTCAGGAAGTTCTTGCCCCAGTTCTCCTTCTCGGTCAGGCGGGCACCCTCGGGTTTGCCCGCGTCGTACTTGCCGGTCAGCAGGCCCATCGCCAGGGGGCTCCAGACGACCAGACCCACGCCCGCGCTTTCCGTGTAGGGCAGGATCTCGCCCTCGACGCGGTCGCGGCGGACCATGGAGTACTCGGGCTGCTCGGTGACGGGCGCGTGCAGGCCGTTGGCCTTCGCGAACTCGACCGCCTGCGCGATGCGCGCCGCGGGCCACATGCTCGTCCCCCAGTACAGCGCCTTGCCGTCGCGGATGACCTGATCGAAGGCCATGACGATCTCCTCCATGGGCACGTCCGGGTCGTAGCGGTGCGCGAAGTAGATGTCGAGGTGATCGGTGCCCAGTCGCTTCAGGCTGCCGTCGATGCTGTGCAGGACGTGCTTGCGGCTCAGGCCGCGGTCGTTCACGTCGTCGCTCATCGGCCAGTACACCTTCGAGCTGATGACCAGCGTGTGACGGGGGAATTCCTTCAGGGCGGCGCCCATGAGTTCCTCGCTGCGGCCCTTGGCGTAGATGTCGGCCTGATCGAAGAAGTTCACGCCGCCGTCGTACGCGGCGGTGACGATCTCGCGCACCATCGCGGAGGCGTCCTGGTTGATGCCGTACGTCTCCCAGCCGCCCAGGGCGACTTCACTGACCTTCAGACCACTCCTGCCGAGGTTCCGGTATTCCATGCGCGACACTTTATCTCTTAAAGCATCCTGGGCAGGTCAGATGGAGACAGGATAAAGAGAGCCTCATCACCATCCTCCGCCCGTGTGAATCAGCGGCGCACCCGGTACGAGTCCTGCACCAGCCCCGACGGGAACGCCCGCGAGCCCAGATGCTCCAGCCACACGTCCCCGCCCAGCGGGCCGAACAGAGGGATCCCCTCGCCCAGCAGCACCGGCACGCGCGTCACGATCAACTCCTCGATCAGTCCCGCGCGCAGGAACGCCTGCACCGTCTGCCCGCCATCCACGTACACGCCCCCCACGCCCTGCCCGCGCAGGTCCGCTGCCAGCGCCTCCACCGGCCCCGGATGCACCTCCACCCCCTCGCCCCGCAGGTCCTCCGGAATGTCCGCCGCCGTCAGGGTGCGGCTCAGCACGATCAGCCGCTTGCCCGCGTACGGCCACGGACGGAACGCCCGCACGGTCTCGAACGTCGCGCGGCCCATCACCACCACCTCCGCGCCCGCCATGAACGCGAAGAAACCGTGATCCTCCCCGGCAGGCATGGGCACCCCGTCCGGCGTCGCCCCCGGCAGCCAGTCCAGCCGCCCGTCGGGCCGCGCGATGAAGCCATCCAGGCTGGTGGCGATGAACACACGAAACGTCGTCATCCCGCCAGCCTACCCGCCCCGGCGCGGCCGGACATCCGCCAGTCGGCCCGGGCGGCGCTCAGATCTGCCCGTCGAAACGGTCGCGGTACACGACGTACGCCACGCCCAGCGTCGTCAGGGTGGACACCAGACTGCTCAGGCCGTAACTGATCAGCGGCAGGGTGATCCCCGTCAGCGGCAGCACACTCAGGGCCGCGCCGATGTTCTCGATCACCTGAAACCCGATCTGCCCCAGGATGCCCGCGAACAGTACCTGATCCTGCAGTCTCGGCGACTGCGCCGCCATGCCCGCCAGCCCCCAGAACAGCGCCCCGTACAGCACCAGCACGCCCAGCGCCCCCACCAGCCCCTGCTCCTCCGCCCAGGTACTGAACGCGAAATCCGTGTGCGCCTCCGGCAGGAACCCGTTGTGCGACTGACTCCCCTGCTTGTACCCCTTGCCCTCCACGCCGCCCGACCCGACCGCGATGATGCTCTGAATCACCTGATACCCCGCCCCGCGCGGATCCTCGTACGGATTCACGAAGATCGTCAGGCGCTTCTGCTGGTACGGCTCCAGGTGAGGAAACAGCACCGTCGGCACCGCCACGCTGACCGCCAGCACCGCCAGCGCCGCGTGCCACCACGGCATCCGCGCCGCGAGCAGCATCACCGCGAACATCACGCTCAGGACCATCGCCCCACCGAAATCGTTCACGACCACCAGCGCCAGCGCCGGCAGGAACACCGCCAGCGCCCGCGCGTACGTCGGCAGCCCCCGGAAACCCCCGCGCAGCACCAGCGCCAGCATCAGGATCAGGGCCAGCTTCGTGATCTCCAGCGGCTGGAATTGCAACGGCCCCAGCATGATCCAGTTCTTCTGCCCGTTCACTTCCTTGCCGATCACGAACGTGCTCGCCTGCAGCAGCAGCGCCAGCCCGAACAGGTGCGGCGCGAACCGGTAGATGCGGTCCCGGCCCGCCCACCACAGCACCCCCAGCGGCACCAGCGCCAGCAGCACGCCCAGCATCTGCTTCACGAAGATGCCCTCTGACGCGCGCGGCGACAGGGCCGCCGTGCTGACGGTCATCAGGCCCGCCACCAGCAGCAGCACGATGATCACGGGAAAACGCAGGTCGTACTTCACTCACAACTCCGGGCGCGGCAGGTCACGCCCCCAGGGTAGAGCCCACCACCCAGAAAATCCTAAGAGGAACCGCCCGGCGACTCATCCGTCACGCCCGCCCCACCCCGAACCGCATCAGGAAGGGGCAGGCGTCGCCACAGCGGACCGCCTGCCCCGGTCAGTCGGTCTCAGCGCGCCCGGCCACCCGCCGGCGGCTCATCCAGCGGGATGTTCGCCATCAGCACCACCATGTCGCCGCGCTGCTCGATCTCCACGCTGCTGTTCCCCGCCGGGAAGTACCGCTTCACGACCTCCAGCAGATCGTTGCGCAGCGCGTCCACCTTCCCGGGCGGAATCTGCGCCCGGTCATACGCCAGCACCAGCTCCAGGCGGTCCTTGAGCGTCTCCTTGCTGCGGCCCCGCTTCATCCACGAGAACATCTCAGGCCCCCCCGAATAGGCGGCGCAGCGCCGCCAGGAAACCCCGGTCCTCCTCGAACTTCGGATACGGGATGTCCTCACCCTTCAGGCGCCGCGCCGTCGCCATGAACGCCTCGCCCGCCTTCGTCTTCCCGAGCACCGCCGGCTCCCCGACGTTCGTACTCACGATGATCCCCTCGTCCTCCGGGATGATCCCGATCGGCTTCACGCCCAGGATGTCCAGGATGTCCGCCTCCGACAGCATGTTCCCGCTCGCGACCATCTTCGGCCGCAGGCGGTTGATGACCAGCCGGATCTCGTTGACCTGCTGCGCCTCCAGCAGCCCGATGATGCGGTCCGCGTCGCGCACGCTCGACACCTCGGGGTTCACCACGACCAGCGCCCCCTCGGCCGGCGCCGCCGCCGTCCTGAAGCCCGACTCGATGCCCGCCGGGGAGTCGATCAGGATGCGGTTGAAGCCCTCGTTCTCCACCAGGTCCCGCACCACCGTCTTGAACACCTCGGGATCCAGGGCGTCCTTGTCGCGCGTCTGAGAAGCGGGCAGCAGGAACAGGTTCTCCACGCGCTTGTCGCGGATCAGCGCCTGACTCATGCGGCACTTGCCCTCCAGCACGTCCACCAGGTCGAACACCACCCGGGATTCGAGGCCCATCACCACGTCGAGGTTGCGCAGACCCACGTCCACGTCGATCACGGCGACCTTCTCGCCGAGCTTCGCGAGGGCCGCTCCAATATTTGCGGTGGTCGTGGTTTTGCCCACGCCCCCCTTCCCGGACGTGACGACAATCACCTTGGCATTCATGTCCCGGCAGTGTAGCGCGCCTGCGTGAGGGAACGTCGACGATCCTGAGCGGCCTCCGTCCGGGCGCCGGGCGGTGAACCACACCGACAGCTGGAAGTCAAGTCAGTTCGGGACGCACCCGAACGGGGGGCGCTGCTACGCTCCACAGGGGTCAAGACATGAGCGTGTCATTCGCGTTCCATGAACCCCCAGCCCTGACGGCTGCTCCGGAGGCACCACCATGAAGAAAACGGCTCTTGCCCTGCTGACCCTGACGACCACCCTCGTCGCCTGCAAACCCCCTCAGGCCCCGGACCCTCTGGCCCCCTTCACCGGCCAGAAACTGAACTGGACGACCTGCGACCCCACCGTGCTGGGAAGTGACGACACGAAGCTGTTCGCCACTCTGGGCAACCGCCTGAGCTGCGCCGACCTCAGCGTCCCGCTGGACTGGTCGAAGCCCACCGCCGGAAAGGCCAGCGTGTCCCTGATCCGCTACGCGGCCGAGGACAGCAAGAAGCGTCAGGGCTCAATCTTCTTCAACCCCGGCGGCCCCGGCGGGGACGGCCTGGCCTTCGCTCCTCTGTTCGGCTTCTACTGGTCAAACAGCGTCATCGACACGCCTGCGGCTGAGAACCTGAAAACCATGACTCAGCAGTTCGACCTGATCGGCTTCTCCCCGCGCGGCGTGGGCGCCAGCACCCGCCTGAACTGCGGGACTAACGAACTGGGCGCCCCCATCCGCCCCCCCGCCACGGACCGCAGCGAGGCGAACGTCCAGGCGATGATCCGCGAAGGGAAACTGGTCGCCCTGGCCTGCCAGAAAAACCCCATCACGCCCTTCGTGAACACCGACGCCACCGCCCGTGACCTGAACCTCGCGCGGCAGCTCATGGGCGACCAGAAACTGAACTACATCGGGTACTCGTACGGCACGTGGCTGGGCTCCTGGTACGCCAAGCTGTTCCCCGAGCACACCGGACGCATGCTGCTTGACGGCAACACGTCCTTCAACGCGCCCTTCGAGGAAACCTTCGGCTACCAGCCCATGGCCTTCGAACGGGACTTCCGCGACGCGGTCGCCCCGTACCTGGCGAGGCAGAACGCGTACTTCGGGCTGGGCGCCACCGGGGCCGACGTGTACGCTGCGCAGAACGCACTGGAAGCGAACCTGCGCTTCATCACCAGCCGCTACATCGCGCAGTTCATGTACGGCCGCGACAACCTGCCCCTGATCGGCGTCGTCCTGAAGCCCGCCACCGTGCTCAGTGGTCTGATCAAGGCCAACCCCACCGCCACGCCCGACCAGCTGGCCGCCCTGGCCCTGAAGCAGACGTACTTCCCTGACGCCGAGACCAACGACCTGGCCAAGCAGGCGGCTCTGACGTTCCTCCGAGTCCGTGAGACCGTGCGCAACCCCGTGCCGACCCCCGTCGAACTGGACGCTTCCTCCTCCGTGTTCACCGCCGTCACCTGTAACGACACCGCCTGGACCACCGACCTGAGCGCCGCCCGCGCCCGCGACGAGCAGGACGCCAAGGCGTACCCGCTTCTGGGCGGATCCTCGGTCGCCAACGCCTGCTACCAGTGGAAGGGTGGTCCCAGCGTCAAGCAGCCCGCCATTCCCGCGAACATGCCGCCCGTCCTGATGCTCCAGAACGAACTGGATCCTGCCACCGCGCAGGAAGGCGCGCTGAAGGCCCTGAACAGCACGCCCAGCGCGAAGATGATCTTCATCGACGACGAGCCGCAGCACGCCGCGTTCCCGTACGGCACCGCCTGCGTGGATACGCCCATCACCGAGTACTTCCTGACCGGCAAGATGCCTGCGGACAAGTTGAGCACCTGCGCGGCCCTGCCGCTGCCCGGCGAGAAGACCGTGGTGCCCGTCAAGACCCTGAACGTGCAGAGCGGCGCGCTGTGCTTCGCGCAGCCCAACCTGAGCAGCCTCTCGCTGCGCGAGCAGCGTCTGAGCTACGCCCAGCTGGAGATGCGCCGCATCATCGACCGCACTACCCAGGGCCTGCTGGCGGGCCGCACGCTCCGCCCGGATCTGAACGGTCAGCTGACCGTCCGCGACTGCCAGTAACCACTCACCTGTAATCCAGTTCCATCCCCCTGCAGCCCGTCACGGTAGAGTGGCGGGCTGAAATGCCGTGCCCCCGCCTAAGCGGGTGTGGCGTGGCGAGGAGTGAGCATGACGGAAGCAGTGAAGCCCGCCACGGCGGGCGCGAGGAAGGTGGGGTTCATCAGCCTGGGGTGCCCGAAGGCGCTGGTGGACAGCGAGCGGATCCTGACGCAGCTGCGCGTCGAGGGGTACGAGGTCGCGCCCAGTTACGAGGACGCCGACGCCGTGATCGTGAACACGTGTGGGTTCATCACGCCTGCCGTGGAGGAATCCCTGAACGCGATCGGCGAGGCGCTGGACGCGACGGGGAAGGTCATCGTGACCGGCTGCCTGGGTGAACGCCCGGAGAAGATCATGGAGCGCCATCCGAAGGTCGCGGCCATCACCGGCAGCGAGGCGGTGGATGACGTGATGGGGCACGTGCGGACCCTGCTGCCCATCGAGACGGACGCGTTCACGGGTCTGCTGCCGGTCGCGGCGCCCGGCATGCGCGCCGGGGCGGAACAGCCCGCCCGGGAGGACACCCGGCATGGGGACGTGTTCGCGCCCAGCGTGAAGCTCACGCCGCGTCACTACGCGTACGTGAAGATCGCCGAGGGCTGCAACCACACCTGCTCGTTCTGCATCATCCCGAAACTGCGCGGCCTGCAGGTGTCGCGGGATGCGGGCGCGGTGCTGTACGAGTCGTTCCGGTTGATCGCGGGCGGCACGAAGGAACTCATGATCATCAGCCAGGACACCAGCGCGTACGGCGTGGACGTCCGCTACCGCGAGTCCGAATTCCAGGGTGAGCAGGTCCGCGCGCACCTGACGGACCTCGCCGTGAAGCTCGGGGAGATGGGCGCGTGGGTGCGCATGCACTACGTGTACCCGTACCCGCACGTCGAGAAGATCGTGGAACTCATGGCGCAGGGCAAGATCCTCCCGTACCTGGACGTGCCGCTGCAGCACGCCAGCCCGAAGGTGCTGCGCGCCATGCGCCGCCCCGGCGCGGGCAAGCAGCTGGACACCATCCGCCGCTGGCGCGAGATCTGCCCGGAACTCGTGATCCGCTCGACGTTCATCGTGGGCTTCCCCGGCGAGACGGAAGCGGACTTCCAGGAGCTGCTGACGTTCCTGGAGGACGCCCGCCTGGACCGCGTGGGCGCCTTCGCGTACAGCGACGTCGAGGAGGCGGACGCGAACGCGCTGCCCGGCGCGGTGCCACAGGAGGTCAAGGAGGAGCGCCTCGCGCGCTTCATGGAGGTCGCGCAGCGCATCAGCGCCGAGAAGCTCGCGGAGAAGGTCGGCACCGTCATGGACGTGATCATCGACGAGTTCAACGACGACGAGGACGACCAGCCCGGCACGAAGCTGATCGGCCGCACGAAGGGCGACGCGCCCGGCATCGACGGGCAGGTGTACGTGTACGCCGCCGACTTCGCCGGAGCCGTGAAGATCGGGGACATCGTCCGAGTGCGCATCGAGGACAGCGACGAGTACGACCTGTACGGCGAGGTCGTCGAGACGCCCGCGTGGCGCCCCAACGTGCCGCAGCTGGGGCACTTCGGCAAGCACTGAAACCAATAACCAGGGGGGGTGGGCTGCCCGGGTGGCCTGCCCCTTCACCGTTTCCGGGCGGCAGCTCACGCGGGGATGGGGGAGACTGCGGGGGTGATCCGACTGCATTTCAATCGACCCGGCAACCGCACGGGGCGGCAGCCGAGTACGTGGCTGCTGGACGTCCCGATCTTCACGGTCTGCCCGAACTGCGCCTTCACGCCGCATGAGGCGCTGCGGTACGTGGGGAGCCGTTACGGGTACGTGGGCGGGTTCACGTGCACCCAGTGCCGCGCGAAGGTGTCGATCACGGACGGCGACTGCCGCCCCCCGGTGCGCTTCACGGCCGACACGCCGGGCCACCCGCAGGTGTCGTTCGTGTACGAGGACGTGTACCGCCTGACCTGGGCGGACCTGGAACGCGCCGGGGCGCTGACCCGCACGCCCCTGATCCCGCCCGGCGAGAAGGGCTACGTGGACTTCGATGCCGCGCTGCGCGCCCTGGAGGTCGAGATCGCCCGCTTGGACCTCCCGCACGAGTCGGCCCCGCTGCCTGAGGGCGTGACGTGGGTACCCCTCCCGCTGCGGGCGTGGCTGGACGCGCTGCACACCCTGGGGGCGTGACGCTAGGGGTCTGACTGAGCCGGATTCATGCGAGGACTCGCCTGGCCTGCGCAGGGTGTACCGTGGATGGGTCAGCCCACATCTGTTCACGCTCCGCACCTGAGTTCAGGAGGCTTTCTCATGACCACGGCCGCGTCCTCTCCTTCTCCTTCCGTCACTCCGGTCGCGCCGGGCCTGCCCCTGATCGGGAGTCTGCTGCCCATGATGCGGGACAGCGAGGCTTTCCTGACGACCCAGGCGGCGCGGCTGGGGCCGTGTTTCCGGGTGCGGGTGCTGAATCAGTCCATGGTGGTGCTGGCCGGTCCGGCCGCCGCGCAGGTCATGACCGACAACACGGGCGAGGTGGATGCGTGGCGCGTCTGGGAGGGCATCATCCGTGAGTTCGGCGGGCGGCAGGTCCTGACCATGCTGGAGGGTCCGGATCACCTCGCCTACCGCGCGGCGGCCCGGGCAGGATTCGCGAAGGGGCGCGTGCTGGAGGGCCTGCCGCAGGTGGTCGCCCTGACCCGTGAGGCGCTGGACCGCACGGCGCCGGGCGAGGTGCTGCGGGTCGTGCCGTTCGCGCAGCGGCTCGTGGCGGACTGCATCGGCACGCTGACGCTGGGCCGCACGCCGGGCGCGCACCTGACGGACTTCATCACGTACTGGCACACGCAACTGGCGGTGCACCTGATCGGCTCGGCGCGTCCCGCGGCGCTGCGCCGGGCGGATTACCTGCGCGCGAAGGCCAGCGCCCGCGCGTTCGCTCAGGAGGTGCTGCATCAGGACAGCGGTGAGCAGCCCTCCAGTTACGTGCGTGACCTGCGCCGCCTGCGGGACGCCCGCCCGGACCTGATGAACGACGAGGAACTGCTGTTCATGATGCTGATTCCCTACGTGGCCGGGCTGGACACGGTCGTGAACGTCCTGTCCCTGACGCTGTACGAACTGTACCGGCGGCCCGAGGTGCTGGCGCGGGTGCAGGCCGAGGCGCGGCCCGTCGTGGAGGCCGGACTGCCCGCCGAGCGCCTGCGGGACCTGAAGGTCCTGCACGCCGCCGTGCTGGAGGTCATGCGGCTGTACCCCATCGCGAACATCCTGCCGCGGTACGCCACGCGGGACTTCACCGTGCAGGGGCACGCGGTGCGGCAGGGCGAGCGGCTCCTGATGGCGCTGGCCACCTCGCAGCGTGACCCGGCGCTGTTCAGGAACCCGGAGCAGTTCGACGTGGACCGCTTCCTGCCGCCCCGCAGCGAGCACCGGCAGAAGGGCGCGTTCCAGCCGTACGGGGCGGGCGCGCACACCTGCCTGGGGGCGGGCATGGCCGAGGCGCTCCTGTCGTCGGTGCTGGCGGTGACCGTCACGCACGGCCAGTTCGAGCTGTTTCCACAGACCTTCCGCATGAAACCCTTCCACTCCGCGAACCTGTCCCCGGACGGCCGCCTGAGCCTGCGCCGCACGTCGTAGGCCGCCCGGGCTGGGAAACCCCAGAGGTCCGGGGCGGCGCGAGACACCCGTGAGGTTTGTTCCTTAGACTGCCGGGGTGACCCCTGACGTCCTATTCGTGATTCTCGCCGGGATTCTCGGTCTGCTGGTGGGTTCGTTCTCGAACGTGCTCATCTGGCGCCTGCCGCGCGGGGAGAGTATCGCGTTCCCGCCCAGCCACTGCCCGAACTGCGACCACCGCCTGGGCGTGCTGGACCTCGTACCCGTGCTGTCCTGGCTGAGCCTGGGCGGGAAGTGCCGCTACTGCAAGGCTCCCATCAAGGCGCGGTACCCGGTCGTGGAACTGCTGACCGGGATCGGGTACGCGGCCATCGCGGCGCTGTTCCCGCCGCTGGTCGTGGGGTGGGGCGCGCTGGGCCTGATGGTGCTGTTCACGCTGCTGCTGGTGGGCAGCGCCATCGACCTGGACACGTACACCATTCCCGATGAGCTGACCCTGCCCGGCGTGGCGCTGGGCGTCCTGTTCGGCTTCCTGAATGGGCGTGCGGGCGTGGAGGGCCTGCCGGACCTCTCGGGCGCGGTGCAGGGGGCACTGCTGGGCGCCGGGGTGGTCGTGGCGATCAACCAGTTCGGGTCGTGGGTGATGCGCCGCTTCCGCGAGCGGTCCTGGCCGGAATTCCCCATCGGGTACCAGCAGATCAGCCTCGCGCTGCTCGCGGGCGCGTGGCTGGGCCCGTGGTGGGGTGCCGGTGTGGGCCTGCTGTCCGCGCTGGTGAACGTCGCGGCGCGCCGCGTGATCCGCATCCCGGAACTGCTCACGCTGGGCGGGCTGCTGGTCAGCGTGACGCTCGGCAGCGCCGGGTACGGCCCCGGCATGATCCTGATGGTGCAGGGCGCACTGGCGGCCGCCGGGGTGGTGTCGCTGATGTGCGGCGTGTACTGGTGGATCCACTGGCGCCGCCACCGCGAGGACGACGGCGCCAGCGACGACGCGAACGTGGACGCCAGCGCCATGGGCTTCGGCGACGTGAAACTCGCCGCCGTGATCGGCGCGTTCCTCGGCTGGGAGCGGCTGCTGCTGGCGCTGGTCGTCGCGGTGTTCGCCGGGGCGATCTTCGGGGTGGTGCAGCTCGCCGCGCGCCGCGAGAACCGCGTGAAGTTCGGGCCGTTCCTCGCGCTGGGCGCAGTGGTGGCCCTGCTGTGGGGCGGCACGCTGATCAGCAGTTACCGCGAGATGCTGGGCCTGTAGTGGACCGGGTGACGGTTGAAAGTTGAAAGAGGGGGGCCAGAGGATTCACACCTCTGGCCCCCTTCCTGTGGAGGTTGGTTACATCTTGACGGTGGTGCAGCTCACGCCCGCGTCGGCGGGGGTGCCCGCGGCGTCGCTGGCGGTGTGGATGTTGAAGTACGTGGCGTTCATGACGTCACCGGCGGCGGCGCTGCCGGAGAGCATCAGCATGCCCATGGCGTCACTGCGACCGACGATCTTGCTGCTCATGATGGGCGCGCCGCCGCTGCTGCACGGGTCGGTGCTGGCGGTGCCCTGATTGTGGTAGTGCGCGACGTAGTAGGTGTTCGGGGCGAGGCCGCTGACCATGGCACTGGTCATGACGGTCATGCCGTCACGCTTGACGGTGACGTTGCCGCTGGAGTTCAGCGCGCCGCCCGCGGGCTGCTTGGCGAGGGTGTAGGTCATGGGGGCGTACATCATGGCGCAGGAACCGAGGGCGAGGGACATCGCGGACACGAGCAGGGTCTTTTTCATGTGGAACCTCCGTTGCACTGGTTTGAACGGGGCAGTGTGTGCCCACGCGCGCCCGCCAGAGTGTCAGTCTGCCCGCTTTGTGACGGGTCACTGAAGGCCCGCTGAAGCTCAGGTGCAGACTTATACTGGGTTCAACCGCCCCGTGACGCCCTTCCCACCCGAGGTCCAACCATGACGCAGACCCAGCCGCTCCCCACCGATCTTCAGGCGCTGTTCGACCGTCAACGCGCGCACCGCTGGACGGTCGCGCAGAGCACCCCGGCGCAGCGGCAGGCGATCCTGCGCCGCCTGCACGACGCGGTCAGGGCCCACCGCGTCCACCTCGCCGACGCGCTGAGCACCGACCTCGGCAAGAGCCGCGCCGAGGCCGAGATCACCGAACTGCACCCCGTCCTGGAGGAAATCCAGCACGCCATCCGCCGCCTGCCCCGCTGGATGGCGCCCCGCCGCGTCGACACCCCGGCCGTGCTGGCGGGCGCCCGCAGCGAGATCCACCCGCAGGCGCGCGGCGTCACGCTGATCCTCAGCCCCTGGAACTACCCCGTGAACCTCGCCCTGGCGCCCATCGTGGCGAGCCTCGCGGCGGGGAACACCGTGATCCTCAAACCCAGCGAGAAGGCCCCCAACGTGGCCCGCGCGCTGCGGCAACTGCTGGAAGCCACCTTCGACCCCGCGCTGGTCGCCGTCGTGGAAGGCGACGCGGACACCGCCCGGCAGCTGACCGAACTGCCCTTCGACCACATCTTCTTCACGGGCAGCACCGCCGTCGGGAAACACGTCATGCGCGCCGCGAGCGCCAACCTGACCAGCGTCACGCTGGAACTGGGCGGCAAGAGCCCCGCCCTGATCGACCGCAGCGCCGACCTGAACCTGACCGCCGAACGGCTCGCGTGGGGCAAACTGCTGAACGCCGGGCAGACCTGCGTCGCCCCCGACTACGTGCTGGTCCCCGAGGCGCAGCGGGACGCGCTGATCCTGCGCCTGGACGAGGTCATCGCCCGCCGCTACGGGGACCGCGCGTGGCTGCGCGCCGGACCCGACTACGGCCGCATGGTGGACGCCGCCAGCGTCGAGCGGCTGCACCACCTGACCCGCCAGAGCGTGCAGATGGGCGCCCGCATCGCGCTGGGCGGCGAATTCAGCCCCGCCGAGCGGTTCATCGCGCCGACCGTCGTGACCGACGTCACCCCCGACATGCCCCTCATGCAGGAGGAACTGTTCGGCCCGGTCCTCCCGGTCCTCACGTACCGCTCGCTGGACGACGCCCTGAACCTCATCCGCCGCCTGGACGCCCCCCTGGCCCTGTACCTGTTCAGCGGCGACGACGCCGTCACCCGCCGCGTCCAGCGCGAGACGACCAGCGGCGGCATGGTCGTGAACGGCACCATCGTGCACCTCAGCAACCCACACCTGCCCTTCGGCGGCGTCGGCCCCAGCGGCATGGGCAGCTACCACGGCCAGCACGGCTTCCGCACCTTCAGTCACGAACGCGCCGTCCTGACCGAACCCACCCGGAGCCCCGTGCGGTTCACGTACCCGCCCTACGGCCGCCCCGGCCCGCGCCTGGTCGCGTGGGCCCTGCGCCTGCTCGAACGGCAGAGCGGCCCACGCGAATGACCCCCGGGCTCTGGGCGGACGTGACCGGCGTCGTCACCGCCGGGGGCCGCTCCAGCCGCTTCGGCAGCGACAAGGCCCTCGTCACGTGGCAGGGCCACACGCTCCTCGAACGCGCCTGCGCCCCCCTGGACCGCGCCCCCACCCGCCTGCTCATCGCCCCCCAGGGCCGCTACCACGTGCCCGGCTGGACCGTCACGCCCGACACCCGCCCCGGCGAAGGACCCCTGGCCGCCCTGGAAGCCGCGCTGAACGCCGCCCCGGACGGCTGGGTGGCCTTCACCGGCGTGGACCTGCCCAGCCTGACCCCCGCCTACTGGGACGCGCTGCTGGCCGCCCGCGAACCCGGCGCGCTGAGCGTGCAGACCCGCGACGGCCTGAACCGCCCCCAGCCCCTCGCGGCCCTGTACCACACCGACCTGCGCGCCCACGTCACCGAACTGCTCGACCTCGGCGAACGGCGCCTCAGACTCGCCGCGCCCGCCCCGCGGGTCCGGCACGTGCCCGGCATCGACCCCACCCTGCTGCGCAACGTGAACACCCCCGCCGATCTGCCCTGAACGGGCGGCACGGTCACGGCAGGCGCTACCCGAAGCGGGCTTTGTGCTCCCGCTTCAGCCGCGCGTACTCCACGTTCGCCTCCGCCTCATCCCACTTCGCCTTGAAGATTCGCGCGGACTCGGCCTTCACCGGATCCTCCGGATCACGCGGGCGCTCCGCGCGGCCATGCGCGCCACTCTGGCCCTTCTTGTCGTCCGGAACCGGCCCCTCGTACTTCTTTCCGCCCCGGTGGTTCGCGTAGCGCCGCGCGCGCGTGAACCCCATCTGCAGGAACTTGCGGGCCATGTCCGCCCCCACGATGTCCCCCGCCTCCAGGTACGCCAGGAACATCCCATAGATGTGCTCGCTGCTCTCGCGGGCCACCTCCGGCGTCGCGAACCGCCAGTGCGGCAGGATCTCCGACTTGTACGGCTGCACCAGCAACACGCCCTGCTCCCCCACCCCCACCCGGTACAACTCCGGATGCGCGCGCAGGTCCAGTTCCGCGTACTTCAGGGAGTAATCGAACTTCGGCACCTTTCCTCCTGATGCGGGATGAAAAAGGGCCACCGGGGCGGCCCGGCGGCCTCGCGCCTCTCTCGCTTCGCTCGGCCCAGACGGGCAGGCGTCACAGCGGTTTCCAGTTCCATTGAGGGGCCAAAAGCACGCCCCTCAACTCCACCTCCAACCGCTGTCCTGCGCAGTTGCTCGCTCCGCTCAATTCAGAGGTAATGAGGGTGTCTCAATACCTCTGAATTCTGATGTCAGTTCATCCGGTCGTCGTCCATGATCGCCTGGAGCATCCAGCGGATCTTGTCGATGGTCGCCGCGTACCCGTTGTACAGGTCGGCGGTCGCCGGGTCGTTCGCGTCGTCCACCGTCTGGCTGTCGTCGCGGTAGCCCTTGCCGACGCGGGTCAGGTCCGCGACCAGATCCGCCACCTGCGTGCGCGCGTCGCGCACCGTCTCGGTGGGGACCTTCACGACGCTGAACCGCTCGATGTCGCTCGGCGCGGCGATGGGGCTGCCGCCCAGCGCCACCAGACGCTCGGCCTGCTCGTCGATGGCGGGGAAGAACATGTCGATGAACTCGTCGTACGCGAGGTGCAGGTCACGGAAGAACCGCCCGCGGATGTCCCAGTGGTACTTCTTGAACTTCAGGTACAGGCTGATCGTCGTGGCGAGGTTCCGCTGCAGCGTCTCCGCGACCGTCCCGAACTCGGCTTCCGAGAGGTACGCGTGATCCACCAGCGCGTTGTTCGTGGTGTTCAGGTGCGCGGCGTCCGCCTTCGCCTGCCCGCTGGCCTTCCCGGCCGCCTTCTTCGCCGGGGCTGGGGCTTTCTTGGGGGCGGCCTTACTCTTCTTCGTCATGCGGCCAAGCTACTCCCGGCCCGCGTCAGGCGCCCATACGGGAAACCTTCACCCTTCCGCGAAGAACACCAGCCGGTTCCCCGCCACGCGCAGGCCCACCTCGCCGCGTTCCAGCAGCTCGGTCAGGTGCGCGCTGACCACCGCGCGGTTCAGGACCACCGCGCCCGCGTTCGACATCTGCACGCCCAGTCCGTCACATACGCGCGCCAGCAGGTCATCCACCCCCGCCTCCCCGGCGCGGACCGCCGCGCGCACCGCGTCCGTCACGCGCTCCAGCGCCGAGAGGTTCGCCGCGACCAGCCCCGGCAGGTCCCCGGTCGGATCGCCGTGCCCCGGTAGGGTCACCGCCACGCCCTCCAGCTCCCCCAGCCGTGCCGCCGCCTCCTTCTGAAGCGCCGAATCCTGGCAGAACACGAGCGGGTGCTTCGCCAGCGCCTCCGGCCCGAACAGCGCGTCCGCCGCGTACAGCACGCCGCCCACCCGCACGGCGTACATCAGGCTCGCGTGCCCCGCCACCTCGATCAACTCCAGGCTCACCCCGCCGATCCGCGTCAGACCCGGCTCGGGTGCCAGCCGCGCCGGACTGGGCGGCGCGAGCAGGAACTTCGACTGCAACGCCTTCGGCGGCCGCGCACCGAACAATCCGATGGGTTCGAGGATCGGGTGCGTGATGATCGCGTTCTCCAGCGGCGGCGCGAACACCTTCAACTCCGGAAATTTCTTCAGGAGCAGCGCGTTGCCCCCGTGATGATCCGCGTGACTGTGCGTGTTCAGAATCCCCGTCGGCGTCAGGCCAAGCTCGGCCAGCCCGCGCAACAGCTTCCGGGCGTGCCCGTCGTCCAGCCCGGTATCCACCAGCAGCGCCCCACCCCGCCCGTCCTCCAGCACCAGCGAATTCACCGCGCCCGGCAGGAAGTGCACACCGGGGGCCAGGGGAGACAGGCTGCTCATGCGGGACAGCGTACCCCCGGGGCGCGCGGGCCGGGTGTAGCCTGCGCGGCGTGAGTGCGTCCGTGTCCACGATCCCACCTGCGCCGCCCGTGCCGGATCCCGCGCCGTTCCGGGTGTCGGCGGCGCAGGCGGGACTGATCGCGTCGAACTTCCTGATGTGGGGCGGGTTCTTCGCGGTGATTCCACTGGTGACCGTGCATTTCAGCGGAGCGGTGGCGGGCGGCGGGCTGGGCTGGAGTGCCGCGAGCGTGGGCCTGGTGCTGGGATTGCGGCAGCTGACGCAGCAGGGCCTGACGGTGTTCGGCGGGGCGTGGTCGGACCGGCTGGGGCCGAAACCGCTGATCCTGGCGGGGTGCCTGCTGCGCACGGCGGGGTTCGCGTGGATGGGCTTCGCGGACTCGCTGGGCGTGCTGCTCGCGGCGGCGGTGCTGGCCGGGGTGGGCGGCGGCCTGTTCGACGCGCCCAAGAGTGCCGCGATCACGCAGGTGACGCGTGAGGAGCACCGCACGCGGATGTTCAGCCTGACCAGCCTGTCCGGGAACGCGGGGATGGTGACGGGGCCGCTGATCGGCGCGGCGCTGCTGGGCCTGGGGTTCCGTTCGGCGGCGCTGGCGGCGGCCAGCGTGTACCTCCTGGCGGCGCTGGTGCTGGCGGTGACGCTGCCGCACCTGCGTCCGCAGCGGGGCGCGGGCCGCAGCCTGGACGGGCTGCGCGTCGCGGCGCTCGATACGCGCTTCCGGCGCTTCACGCTGGTCCTGATCGGGTATTTCATCCTGAGTACGCAGATCAACGTGGCGGTCACCCTGAAGGCCATCGCGCTGGCGGGGAACGGCGCGACGGGACCGCTGTACGGCCTGTCGGCGGGCATGGCGGTGATCCTCCAGTACCCGCTGCTGCGCGCCGTGGAACGCTATCTGCCGACCCGAACGGCGCTGGTGGTGGCGGTGGCGCTGGTCGGCCTGAGCCTGGGCCTGATGAGCGTGGCGACCACCTTCCCGGCGCTGCTGGCGTGCGTGGCGCTGTACTCGCTGGGCACCATGACCG
Source organism: Deinococcus sedimenti (assembly GCF_014648135.1). NCBI lineage: Bacteria > Thermotogati > Deinococcota > Deinococci > Deinococcales > Deinococcaceae > Deinococcus > Deinococcus sedimenti. The sequence goes on from NZ_BMQN01000005.1 coordinate 185,001, forward strand.
TGTACCCCACCCAGCAGACCCTGACCGCCCGCTTCGCCCCGCCCGCGCTGGTCGGCAGTTACTTCGGCTTTTCCGCGATCAGCCTGGGCGTCGGGGGCGCGGTCGGTAGTGTCCTGGGCGGCGCGCTGGTGGACACGGGCGCGCGGCTGGGTGTCCCGGCGCTGCCGTGGTTCACGCTGGCCGTCATCGGCGTGCTGACCGCGCTGGGCCTGCGCTGGGCACTGCGCGGCCTGGACGAGGCTCCCACTGACGCAGCCTGATCCTAGGCTCCCCTCGAGGGGAGCTGTCGGCGCAGCCGACTGAGGGGTTCACGCGGCGGTCAGTCCCCGATGAACACCAGCCGCTCGAAGCTGCCGTCCGGGTGTGTGTCCGGGAGGCCCTGCGCGGCGGCCTGTTTCAGCTGGGCGAGCGCGGCGGACAGCGCGGGTCCCTCGCCGTAGATGCGCTGGGCGTCGGGTGTGACCTGGAGTTCCAGGCCACGCCCTCCCTGAGTGGCGCGCAGGACGATGCCGGGGCCGGGGACGTGCGTGACCTGCACGTCGGCGGGGAAGGCGGCGAGGTCGATCTGGTGGCGCAGCGTGTCGTCCATGCGGTCATTGTGCCGCTCCTGCACCGCGCCCTGCCTCCCATTCACCCGGGCGTCCCGCCCGTATCCTGCGCGGGTGACGCTGTTCGACCCGCCCGCTCCCCTCGCCGAACGCCTGCGGCCCCGCACGGTCGCGGAGGTCGTGGGTCAGACGCACCTGCTCGGCCCTGGCAAACCCCTGACGCGCGTGCTGGGGTCCGGGCGGCTGGGCAGCCTGATCCTGTGGGGGCCGCCCGGCGTGGGCAAGACCACCCTCGCGCGCCTGCTGGCCGGGGAGGTCGGCGCGCACTTCATCCCCCTGTCGGCGGTGACGGCGGGCGTGAAGGACGTCCGGGAGGCGGTCACGGAAGCCGAACGCCTGCGCGGACGTGGACAGAAGACCATCCTCTTCCTCGACGAGATCCACCGGTTCAACAAGGCGCAGCAGGACGCGCTGCTCCCGCACGTCGAATCGGGCCTGCTGACCCTGATCGGCGCGACCACCGAGAACCCCAGCTTCGAGGTGAACCCCGCCCTGCGCTCCCGCGCCCGCACGCTGGTCCTCGAAGCCCTCAAGCCGGAGGAGGTGCGCGGCCTGCTGGACCGCGCCCTGACCGACCCGCGCGGCCTGAGCGGCGTGACTGCCGAGGACGGGGCGCTGGACCTCCTCGCCCGCCTCGCGGAAGGGGACGCCCGCCGCGCCCTGAGCACTCTGGAAGTCGCCAGCACCCTGAGTAACCCCGTCACGCCGGACGCGATCACCGAGGCGTTCGGGCGGCACCTGCCGCAGATGGACAAGAACGGCGAGGACTTCTACAACCTCATCAGCGCCCTGCACAAGAGCGTGCGCGGCAGCCACGTCGACGGCGCGCTGTACTGGCTGGCCCGCATGGTCGAAGGCGGCGCCGACCCCCTGTACGTCGCGCGGCGCGTGGTCCGCATGGCGGCCGAGGACATCGGGCTCGCCGACCCGCAGGCGCTGCGCCTCTGTATCGCGGCGCGCGACACCGTGGAATTCCTCGGCAGCCCTGAAGGCGACCTCGCCCTCGCGCAGGCCGTCGTGTACCTCGCGCTGGCCCCCAAGAGCAACTCCGTGTACGTGGCGTGGAAGAACGCCCTGAACGCCGTCCGCGACGGGGAAGGCCTCCCGATTCCGCTGCATTTGCGCAACGCCCCCACCGCACTCATGCGCCAGCAGGGCTACGGCAAGGGCTACGCGTACTACTTCGACGACCCCGAAGGCTCATTCGCCCAGAACTACCTCCCGGACGGCGTGCAACTGGGGCTCTACGCCCCCACCGGTGAAGGCTGGGAAGCCCGCGTCGCCGACCGCTGGCGCAAACTCCGGGACGCCCACGGCGACGGGGGAGAGGAGTAGATTCACCGACTACACTCGATTCAGTGAATGTCTCGGATTACGCGCACCTCTGGGATGGCCGCAGCCGTGAGTGGGTGGTGGCGCGTTTCGCCGATGGTCGTCTGATGCCACTGAATGCCGTCACGGGTGAGAGTTTCGTCGTGATCGAGGACGATCATGTCATCGCCCAGATCGTCGAGCGGATGCTCGGTGTGGGCCGACCTCTCATCGAGTACAGCGACTGGTGGGCGAAGCAGGCAACGGTCCTAGAGGCGCGGCAGACGATAGAAACTCTGACCCAGCGCGTGTGGCGTCTTCGCACGAGGACGGATCGAGCAACGGGCCAGGAAGCGCAGCCCATCACGCAGGAGTTACCTGCGCTGCTCGCCGAGTTGAACGCCACGCCGGAGGCTCAAGCCCTCAGACGGGTCGCCCGTCAACTCTGGCGGATGCACGAGCAACTCCTCGAACTGGAACGGCGAAGCGGGCGCGGATAGGCATTTCTCTGCCGGGACAATCCGGTCCCCCTGGCCGGGTACGGTGGGCGTACTTCAAGTGCGTGCAGGAGCCTGTTTCCGGGCGTCCTGAAGGGGGGGCGTGATGCTGGCAGTTCCGGTGGCGGGTCGGGCGTGGTTTCGGCTGAATGCGGAGTGGGTGCTGCCGGGCGTGACGGTGGCGCTGGTGTTCCTGCTGGCGGGGCGGGTGCCGCCGGAGGTGCGGCCGTGGCTGGTGGGGGTGGCGCTGTTCGACCTGACGGTGAGTGCGGCGCTGATCGCGTCCCGCACGCGGTTGCGGGGCGAGCGGCACCCGGAGGCGCTGGCGTGGGTGCTGGCGCGGGGTGTGCTGGTGGCGTGGCTGCTGCTGCCGCTGTCGCGCGGGTGGTGGCCGGTCGCGGCGGCGCTGGTGCTGGTGGGGCTGGGCGTGGTGGCGTTCGGCCTGACGCGGCCCCTCCCGGCAGGCGCGGCGCGGCTGGAGGGCCTGGAGCGGCGGATCGTGTCGTGGTCGCGCGTGACGCCCCGCTCGGGCCTGGGCGCGTGGCTGGCGTGGGAGGGGGCGGTGTGGGCGCACCTGCTGGGGCGGTCGCGCGGGCCGCGTGGCACGGCGTTCCGGTCGTCCACGGGGGCGGGCGCAGAGTTCACGCTGCTGATCTTCCTGAGCGTCCTGGAGGCCGTGCCGGTGCATTTCATGCTGGCGGCGCGGGATGAGCGGGCGGCGCTGGTGTATCTGCTCGTGAACGTGCTGGGCGTGCTGTGGTGCGCGGGACAGCTGCGGTCCCTGCGGGCGCGGGGCGTGGTGCTGGGCGAGCGGCTGCACCTGAACGCGGGCCTGCTCTGGACGGGCAGCGTGGCCCTGGGTGACATCGCGCAGGTGCAGGCGGGCGCACCCAGTGAGGCGGGCGTGCTGCCCCTGCACCGTCAGGCGCGGGCGAACGTGACACTGCGGTTCGCGCGGCCCATCACGTTGTACGGGTTCCTGGGGCGGCCACAGGTGGCAGGGGCGGTCAGTCTGAGCGTGGACGACCCCCGCGCCTTCATGGACGCCCTGGACGCCGCCCGCGCCGGGTTCAGGCCAGTCCCAGGCCCCGTGTGACGCTGGCCTGCGCGTCCTGTTCGGGGACTCTGGTCACGACCGCCTCGATCCGTCCGTCCGGGCCGGTCAGGATCAGGGTGGGGAAGGCGTGCACGCGGTACGGGCGGCGCAGGTGGCCGTCCGCGTCGAGGTGCAGCGCGTCTCCGTACGCGTGGGGGGGCAGGTCGCCGCGCCGCGCGTCGATCACGCGCAGGTCCAGCCCGTGCGTGTGCGCCAGCTGACCCAGGAACACGTCGAGCGTGTCGCACGCCACGCAGGCCTCGGTCTTGAAGGACAGCAGCGTGCGGCGCGTGACGTTCAGCGCGGCGGGCGGCGGCACGACCGCGCCCGGCTGGACGGTGCGCGCGGCGATCAGGCGGCCCAGCAGCGCCCCGAGCGGGCGGGGCAGGCGGATGCGGACGGGGGTGGGGGTGGGTCGCTGGGTCATGAAACCTCCTGGTGGATGCCCCCAGGTACGCGCCCGCCGCGGCGGGGTTCCCGAGTGGGCGTGACGGCCGCAGAAGGCCCCCGCCGCTCCGGGGTGCGGAGGTCGGCGGGGGGTGGGGGCGGACCGGCGTCGAGGCCGTGGTCGTGAGGGGTGCGCGGTGCCGGGTGAGGGGTGCAGGGTGCTGGGCGTGCCCGGTGGGGCCGGTCGGTCCGGCGACGCCGCCCCGGCGTCTTCAGGGGTGCAGCTTGTTCCCCGCTGCGGGGTAGGTCTCCGCCCGCGCGGCCGTCCCCGAGCGGCAGTGTGGGCCTACCCGGGCAGGTCCGTCAACCAGTTGGCCTGTTGCAGTTGCGTGTCCAGTTCGCGCCGCGCCTTGGCCAGGGTGTCCACCTGCGCCTGCAGGTCGCGGGCGGGCAGCGCGGAGAGGATGCGGACCTCGCTGTTGCTGTAGCGGGTGGGGCGTTCGCTGGCGGTGGCGGCGGCGCGGCGCAGGACCTTCAGGCGCAGGTCGAGCAGGTCGCGGCGGGTCAGGGCGTCCGTGAGCGTCTCCCCGCCGGGCAGCGTGGCGCTGAGGTTCGCGCGGTGAATGCGGGGCAGGAGGGCCTCCAGCTGCGCGGTGACGTCCATGAACTCGCGCAGCAGCGCCTGTGGGTCCTCGGCGGGCGCCTCGCCCTCCTGCACGAGGAGGTTCTTCACGAGGCGCTCCTCGAGCTGCGCGGCGCGTTTCTGGAGGTCGGCGCGGGTGATCAGGGCCTCGGCGAGTTTCATGCGTGCAGGGTAAGGGTAGACAGGGGAGAGGTGCAGAGGGAATTGGGATAAGGCTTTCTAAGCCACTCGGCGCACGGTCATTCCGGGCGGGGGCCGCTATGCTCCTCATTGAGATGTCGTTCGATGCCCGCGCCCTGTCCGCCCTTGATTTTCCTCGCGTCCTGTCTGCCCTGGCGGAGCGGAGTGCCACGACGCTGGGCGCCGAGCGTGCGCGGGCCCTGCGCCCGTCGGATGACGCGGGGCGGATCGCGCGGGAACTCGATGAGCTCGAGGACGCGCTGTTCGGCGTGAGCCTCAGCCTGGGCGGCATTCAGGACATCCGTGACCTGCATGCCCGCGCGGGCGAGGGTCGCGTGCTGGCCGGGCAGGAACTGCTGAACGCCGCGTACTCGCTGGACGGCGCGATGACCGTCAAGCGGGCCATCAACGCGAATTCGCGCGGGCCGCTGCGGGAACTCGCGGTGGACCTGGGGGATCACAGTGAACTGGTGCGGCGGGTGCTGTCCGCCCTGGACCGCGACGGCGGCGTCCGCGACGACGCCAGTCCGCGCCTGCGGGACCTGCGCAAGCGCATCGAGCCGCTGCGGGGGCGCATCCGCGAGCGGCTGGCGGCGACGCTGGACAAGTGGGCGGACGTGCTGCAGGAGCACATCGTCACGATCCGCCGCGACCGCTACGTGCTGCCGGTGCAGGCCAGTCGCGTGGGGCAGGTGCAGGGCATCATCGTGGACGCCTCGGCAACCGGGCAGACGTACTTCGTGGAACCGGCGGCGGTGACGCAGCTGAACAACGAACTGACCCGCCTGATCCTCGACGAGGAGGCCGAGGTGCGGCGCATCCTGACGGAACTGTCGGGCCTGCTCGCCTCCGACGCGGCGGTGCCGATGACGCTGGCCGTGATCGGCGAGCTGGACCTGATCGCCGCGAAGGCGCGACTGGCCCGCGACTGGCGCCTGAACCGCCCCGAGCAGGTCGAGGACGGCTCGTACGACCTGCGCGAGGTGCGCCACCCCCTGATCGAGAACCCGGTCGCGAACGACCTCGCGCTGGGCGACACGAAACTCCTGCTGATCACCGGGCCGAACATGGGCGGCAAGACCGCGACCATCAAGACGCTGGGCCTGGCGGTGCTGATGCACCAGTGCGGGATGTACGTCGCGGCGGCCAGTGCGCGGCTGCCGGTCGTGCGGGACGTGCTGGTGGACATCGGGGACGAGCAGAGTATCGAGGCGAGCCTGTCCACCTTCGCGTCTCACCTCAAGCACCTGCGGTACGTGCTGCGGCACGCCGCGCCGGACACCCTGGTCCTCGTGGACGAGCTGGGCAGCGGCACCGACCCGAACGAGGGCGCCGCACTCGCGCAGGCGCTGATCGAGTGCCTGCTGACGCAGGACGCGCGCGGCGTGATCACCTCACACCTCTCGCCCCTGAAGCTGTTCGCGCTGGAAACGCCGGGGCTGAAGAACGCCAGCATGGGCTTCGACGTGGACACCCTGGCCCCCACGTACGTCCTGCAGGTGGGCCAGCCGGGCCGGTCGTTCGCTCTTGCCATCGCGCAGCGCATGGGCCTCCCCGCCGACGTGCTGCGCCGCGCCGAGGACCTCCTCGGACCCGACGCGGGCCTGATGGAACGCATGCTGGAAGGCCTGGAACGCGAACGGACCGACCTGCGCGCCCAGCTGGACGCCACCGCAGCTGCCAGACGCGACGCGGAGGCCGAACTGGGCCGAGTCCGCCAGGAGCGCGAGACCCTCGAGGCCCGCCGGAACGAGATGCTCGCCGAGGCCAGCCAGAAGGCCGAGTCGCTGTACGCCGACGCCGTCGAGCGCGTGCGGACGCTGCGGGCCCGCGCGCAGGAGGACAGCGCCCGCCCGCGCGTCATGCAGGAACTCCGCGAACTGCGCGTTGCCGCGCAGAAGACCCGCCCCGCCCCCGCCCCGCGCGAGGACCGCGGTGATCCCATCCGGGTGGGCAGCAGCGTGGACGTCCCCGCGTACAACGCCACCGGGCAGGTGCTGGAACTGCGCGGCGATGATCTGGTCGTGCAGCTGGGCGTCATGAAGGTCGGCGTGAAACGCCGCGACGTGCGCCTCAAGCAGGAAGCCAAACCTCAGGCTCCCAAGACGCGCGGCCCGCGCTTCACGGGTACCGCGCCCACCGCGTCCCTGAAGGAACTCCAGCTGCGCGGCATGGGCGTCGAGGAGGCCGTCGAGGAACTCCGCACCGCCATCCTCGAGGCGCACGCCCTGAAGGAAACCCCCCTTCGCGTCGTGCACGGCAAGGGCCAGGGCGTCCTGCGCCGCCTGCTGCGTGATTACCTGAAGAACGACAAGAAGGTCGAGTCCTTCCACGACGCCGAACCCAACCAGGGCGGACACGGCGTGACCATCGTGAACATCCGCCGCTGACCGAGGCGAACTCATGAGGGGAGCTTTGACGACCCTCAGGGTTCACCGTCAGGATAGGCAGGTGCGATTTCCTGCTCCTGCTCTCCTGACGGCCACGCTCACCGCAGCTGGCCTCGCCCTGACCGGCCTCGCCTCCGCCCAGACCGCCCCCGCTGGCGGCTTCCAGCTGCCTCCCGACTACTTCGGACGGTTCGGCAGCACCCAGCTGGTCGCCAGCACCACCGAGGGTTTCGGCGTGCGTTACCTGCCGCTGCCCCTCAAGGCCGATCTGCGGCTGACGCTCGTGAAGGCCCCCACGTACACGGATTACGGCCTCAGCGCCCAGCTGGGCAGCCTGTACGCCGCCGCCGGGGTGTTCTACAACGTGCCCCGGGCCGAACTGACGAACGCCCCCGCCAGCGGCCTGCAGTGGAGCGGCGTGGTGCAGGGCGGCGCGTCGCACAGCCGGTTCAGCGTCGGGTACGCCACGCAGGTGGACGGCGGCAAGGTGCGGTTCCTGAACAACGTCGGCGTGGCCCAGCAGGGCGGCGTCACCGCGCCCTACACCCAGTCCGAGGTCAGTGCCGGATACGGCAAGGCGTTCGACAAGGTCAACACCGCCGTGTACTCCACTGCGCGCATGTACGCCTTCCCGGTGCAGGGCAAGGCGCAGGGCAGCCTGGACGTGACCCTGGCGCTGAACGCCCCGCTCGCGCAGGGCCTCACGCTGGACGCCTCGCACTTCGAGCGCTTCACGGTCGGCGCGGTCGCCATCCCGGACTTCGGACTGGGGCGCTACGAGGCCAGCGCCGCGACCTTCACCTACCGCGTGCCGGGCCAGGCGGGCTTCGGCGTGGGCGCCGTTCGCAGCCGCACCTACCGGGACTGGACGAACCGCGTGACGACCACGGACGGCGACCTGCTGCTGAACGTGGGCCTGCCGGTGCTGCTGGGCGGCAGCGTCGGCTACGAGTGGCACGACGCGGCGCCCACCGCCAACCGCTGGCGCTTCGGCGTGTCCACGCTGCCCCGCTGATCCTCCCGTCTGGCGGGTCTGGGTCGGGTGGACAGGGGCCGACCCTGACCGCCCGGTGGGATGGTACCTTCCCGGCGTGACTGCCCGCACTCCTGCCGCCCCGCCGCCGCTCTCGTGGACGCTGCTGGCGGTGGGCGTGGCGGCGTTCTTCACGCTGGGCGTGATCCAGGCGATGTACGGCCCGGCGTTCGGTCTGTTCCAGGCGCGGTTCGGGATCACGACGGCAGCGGTGGGCCTGATCGCCAGCGCGCACTTCCTGGGGTCGGCGGTCGCGCCGCCCCTGATGGGCCTGCTGCTGCGCCGGGTGAGCGTGCGGGCCGGAGTGTCGTGGAGTCTGCTGCTGCTGGCGCTGGGCGTGACGGGCGTCGTGCTGGCCCCCGCGTGGCCGCTGGCGGTCGGCAGTGCGTTCCTGGGGGGCTTCGGGCTGGGCGGCGTGAGTGCCTGCCTGAACGCCGCGTACGCGAGCGTGGGGTCGCGCGCCGTGAACCTCGTGAACGCAGTGTTCGGGGTGGGCAGCATGCTCGCGCCGCTGCTCGTGTCGGGCCTGGGCCGCGCGGACGGCACGCCGGGCGGACTGGCGGGCCCGTTCCTGACGGTCGCGGCGCTGGCAGCCGTGACGTTCGTGGTGGGCCGCGTGTGGGGCGTGCCGGGCATCCACGCGCCCGCCCGCGCGGCGGACGCCCCGGCCCCCGCGCGGCCCGCCGTGCAGGCGGCGCTGTTCGCGGCGCTGATCGTGTGCTACGTGGGCCTGGAGGCCGGGTACGGCGCGTGGGCGGCCCGCTACCTGACCGAGCTGGAGTTGCCGGGCGCGGCGCTGGTCCTGAGTGCCTTCTGGGGCGCGCTGACGGTCGGGCGGGTCCTGACCGGCGTGTTCGCGGGTCGCGTGGGCGCGCCGCGCGTGGTCCTGGCCTGCGGCGCCGCCCTGATCGTCCTGGCGCTGGCGCTGCGCGTCCCGGCGCTGGCCCCGGCGGCGGTGATCCTCTCGGGGCTGGTGCTCGCCCCGGTGTTCGGCACGACCCTGGCGTGGCTGTCGCAGGTGCTCAGCGCGCGTCTGGTGCCGCTGCTGCTCGTGGCGGGCTCGCTGGGCGGCGTGCTGTCCCCGTGGCTGCTGGGGCAGCTGTTCGCGCGATTCGGGGCGGGGGCGGTGCCCGTGACGCTGGCGGCCCTGGCGGCCCTGATGGTGGGGTTCACGGCGCTCGCGCGGCGGGGCGCGCGCCGACTGGTCTGATACGAACTCCGATGGAATGGCTGACAGGGCCGCTGGGTCCGAGCGGATGCGACTCGTAGAGCTGCCCCGCAGAGGATGAGCAAAACGGAATCCGTATGACCGCGCCGGGGGGCGTGTGAGGGGGGGTTCTAGCAAACCTCGTTGTCAGCGGGGGGGCCGTGTGGCAGAATGCGCGGCGAATTCTCAGCAACCCACGATTCAAGTCCTCGCCGGGTTCAGTCCGGCGGCGCAACGGAGGCTCCAGAGTGGCACAGGCGACCAGACAGGTGAAGCTCACGCGTGAAGGTTTCGAACGGCTCCAGAAGACGCTGGACCAGGAAATGAACCGCCTCGCGGAAGCGACGCGCATCCTCCAGGAGCAGATGGAAACCAACTCGGACACCGAGGACACCGGGCTGGAGGACGCCAAGCGCGAGAAGATGAACATCGAGGCGCGCATCGACGAGCTGGAGGACACCCTGGCCCGCGCGACCGTCATCGAGGACCACGAGAACGAGGGCCGCGTGGAACTCGGCGCGATCGTCGTGCTTGCCAACGAGACCACCAAGAAGGACATGAAGGTGCAGGTCGTCAGCGCCGCCGAGGCGACCGTCACCGGCGGCAGCCTCCCCCGCGTCAGCGAGGACAGCCCCGTCGGGAAGGAACTGATGAACCGCAAGAAAGGGGAGACCTTCGTGGTGAACCTCGACAACGGCAAGCAGATGAAATACAAGGTCAAGAGCATCGAGTACTGAGACCACCTCCGGTCCACCTGTGGACCCGAGCGGAGCGAGTGGGAGCAGTCCGGGTTCCGGGAGTGGAGTGGGCAGATCGGTGGTGTTCCGATCTGCCCACGGATCGGACGGAATCCGGAACTGGGGAGGCAGGTCGCTGCGTGCGGTCTGCCTCCCGGCGCGTTGTGGGGCGGGCCGTGAACTGGACGTCGGGCGGGCGTGGCATGTGGGGCGCGCCCTATACTGGCGGTTATGTCTGATGGTTCCCCCAACCGCCGCGAAGGTCTGCACGAGCAGACCGTCAGCCGCCTGAACAACCTGGACGCGCAGGTGGCCGCGGGTTTCGAGGCCCACCCCTACACGTACCCGCGCACCCATCACGCCCGTGACGTGCTGGCCGCCCACCCCGCAGGTGCGGTGGGTGAGGACGGCGCGCCGAAGTGGGAGGCCGGGCAGGAGTGGCCCGAGGCGCAGTACGCGCTGGCTGGTCGCGTGACCCTGATGCGTCACATGGGCAAGGCGGCGTTCGCGGACCTGAGTGACGAGCACGGCAAGATCCAGCTGCACTTCTCCAAGCAGGACACCGAGAACTTCGATCCGACGAAGAAGATCGACCTGGGTGACATCATCGGCGTGCGGGGCTTCCCGTTCGTCACGAAGACCGGGCAGCTGACGCTGCGCGTGACGTCCTGGCAGCCGCTGGTCAAGAGCCTGCACCCGCTGCCCAGCAAGTTCCACGGTCTGCAGGACGAGGAACTCCGTGCGCGGCGCCGCTACGTGGATCTGATGATCAACCCCGAGAGCCGCGAGGTGTACCGCACGCGCTCGCAGATGCTGCGCTTCATCCGCAACTTCCTCGACAGCCGCGACTTCATGGAGGTCGAGGGTCCCACGTTGCAGGTCGTGCCGGGCGGGACCGAGGCCAAGCCGTTCAAGACGTTCCACAACGCGCTGGGGCACGAGTTCAGCATGCGCATCAGCCTGGAGCTGTACCTCAAGCGGCTGCTGGTGGGCGGCTTCGAGCGGGTGTACGAGATCGGCCGGAACTACCGCAACGAGGGCATCGACCGGACGCACAACCCGGAATTCACGATGCTCGAAGCGTACTTCGCGTACGGCGACTACAACGACATGATGGTGCTGGTCGAGACGCTGCTGCACGACCTGGTCGTGGAACTCAAGGGCGAGCCGAAACTCACCTACCAGGGGCGCGAACTGGACTTCTCGCTGCCGTTCAGGCGGCTGGACTTCGTGACGGCGCTGAAGGAGCAGGCGGGCCTGGACTTCGATCCGCTGGACCTCGTGAAGCTGCGCGAGTGGAGTGACGTGCACCACCCGGAGCACCGCAAGACCCCGGACTACAAGCTGCTGGACAAGCTGGGGGGCGAGTACGTCGAGCCGTTGCTGCAGAACCCGACGTTCCTGACGGACATGCCGCTGGCGATCAGTCCGCTGGTGAAGGTGCACCGCGACCGCGACGGGCTGGCCGAGCGTGCGGATCTGTACGTGGCGGGGTTCGAGCTGGCGCCGATCTACTCGGAGCTGAACGACGCGCTGGATCAGCGGGAGCGGTTCGAGGCGCAGACGGCCCGCCGGGACGCCGGGGATGACGAGGCGCACGAGCAGGACGAGGACTTCCTGCTGGCGCTGGAGTACGGCATGCCGCCCACCGCCGGGATGGGCATGGGCATGGACCGCCTGGCGATGCTGATGACCGACCGGGATTCCATCCGGGACGTGCTGCTGTTCCCGCTGCTGCGGCCCGAGGGGACGGGCGTGGCTGGTGAGACTGCGGACGCTGATCACTGACGATAAAGGCGAGGAGGGCGCCGGGGCCAGGGGGTCCCGGCCTCTCTTTTGGGTGGAAGTTAGATCGGTTGTCCAGAAATGTCTGGCGTGAAGCGCTTCCATTAATTCGTTCGTTTGACAAACAAAATTAAGCAGGCGCAGCATACCCCTACACAAGCCCCACCTGACCCGCAGTCGGAACAGCCGACTGACGCCCTGCCCACTGCCCCACCATGCTGACCCGCCCGGCCAGCAGAGGACACCCCATGTTGCACGCCGACTCCCACAGCCCGGACACCCTGGACCTCGCGGCCATCCGCGCGCGGCACACCCTGCTGCTGCTCGGCCTGCTGTGGGACCGGGACCTGGCCCGCGTGGACATCGCCCGCGAACTGGGCCTGTCCCGCAGCGCCATCAGTTCCATCGTCACGGAACTGATCAGCGTCGGACTGGTGCAGGAAGTCGGCACGCGCGGCACCGGCGGCGTCGGACGGCGCGCCACCCTGCTGAACCTCAACACCCGCGCCGCCGCGCTGCTCGCGATCGACCTGGGCGCCAGCCACGCCCGCGTGGACGCCCTGGACCTCCACTGCCGCCCCCTGGCCACCCGCACCGTTGGGCACGACATCGCCCTGGGTCCCCAGGCCACCTACGCCCTGCTGCGCGACCTGACCGCCCAGGTGCTCGCCGACGCGAACCTGCACGCCGCGCAGATAGCCCTGGTTGGCATCGGCGTTCCCGGGCCCGTCGACCACGACACCGGCCGCGTCGTGCAGCCCCCCAACATGCCCGGCTGGGACGGCGAGAACGTCCGCGCCGCCCTGCAGGACGCCCTGAACCTCGAGGTCCTCGTGGACAACGACGCCAACCTGGGCGCCCTGGCCGAGGCCCGCTTCGGCGCGCACCGCGGCATCCAGGACCTCATCTACGTGAAGGTCGCCACCGGCATCGGCGCCGGCGTGCTGCTCGGCGGACGCCTGCACCGCGGCACGCGCGGCGGGGCCGGAGAGATCGGGCACATCAGCATCAACGAGCAGGGCCCCGTCGGCCGCAGCGGCAACCCCGGCAGCCTGGAAAGCTACGCCGCCGCGCAGGTCATCGAGAACCACGCCCGCAGCCTCCGCCTCCAGGGGCACCCCACCAGCCTCCCCGATCCCCTGACCATCGAGGACCTGCTCGCCCACGCGGGCAGCGACCCCCTGGCCCGCGTCGTGTGGGAGGAAGCCGGACACCACCTGGGCGTGGCGATCAGCACCACCCTGAACCTGTTCAACCCGGCCGCCGTGATCATCGGCGGGCGCCTCTCCCAGGCGGGCGACGTGCTGCTGCGCGCCATCCGCGTCAGCGCCCAGAGCCGCACCATGCGCATCAACGCCGACCGCACCCGCATCGACCTGGGCACGCTCGGCCAGGACGCCGGCGTGCTGGGTGCCGGCGCCATGATGCTCGATTCCCTCTTCACCCCACGGGGCCTGCCGCACCTGTACGGCATCGCCCGCATGAACCAGAACGCCCGGGACCTCGCGGGCAGCCGCGCCCCACCCCCGGCCACCCGGCCCGCCCCCCGAACCCTGAACGCACCCGTTTCTCACGGAGGAACACCATGAAAAAAGCACTGCTGCTCGCCGCCGCCCTCGCCGTCACCACCAGCGCCTCCGCCGCTGGCAAACTGGAGATCTTCTCCTGGTGGTCCGGTGACGAGGGTCCCGCCCTCGAAGCCCTGATCAAGCTGTACAAGGCCAAGTACCCCAGCGTCACGGTCGACAACGCCACCGTGTCCGGCGGCGCCGGCACCAACGCCAAGGCCGTCCTGAAAACCCGCATGCTGGGCGGCACGCCCCCCGACTCCTTCCAGGCGCACGCCGGGCAGGAACTCATCGGCACCTGGGTCGTCGCCGGACGCATGGAAGACCTGAGCGGTCTGTTCAAGAGCGAAGGCTGGAACAAGGTCTTCCCCAAGGACCTCGTCAAGCTGATCAGCAGCAAGGGCGGCACCTGGAGCGTGCCCGTGAACGTGCACCGCAGCAACGTCATGTGGTACAACCCCGCCAAACTCAAGGCCTGGGGCGTCACCGCACCCAAGACCTGGCCCGAATTCCTCAAGACCTGCTCCACCCTGAAAGCCAAAGGTGTCGCCGCGCCCCTGGTCGTCGGTGAGAACTGGACCCAGCAGCACCTCTGGGAAAGCGTCATGATCGGCACCATCGGCGCCGCCAACTGGGAGAACCTGTGGGCCGGGAAGCTGAAGTTCACCGATCCCAAGGTCGTGGGCGGCTTCACCACCTTCGGCAAGGTCATGGACTGCGCCAACAAGGACGCCAGCGGCCTCAGCTGGCAGCAGGCCAGCGACCGCATCATCAGCGGCCAGAGTGCCTTCAACGTCATGGGCGACTGGGCGGCCGGGTACTTCACCACCACCAAGAAGCTCACCCCCATGGGCGGCTTCGGCTGGGCCCCCGCCCCCGGCACCACCAAGACCTTCGTGATGCTCGCCGACTCCTTCGGCCTGCCCAAGGGCGCCAAGGACCGCGCCGAGGCCATGAACTGGCTGAAGATCCTGGGCAGCAAGGCCGGACAGGACGCCTTCAACCCCCTCAAGGGCTCCATCGCCGCGCGCACCGACAGTGACCTGAGCAAGTACAACACCTACAGCCGCAGCGCCGCCGCCGACTGGAAGAGCAACAAGATCGTCGGCAGCCTCGTGCACGGCGCCGTCGCCCCCGAAAGCTTCACCAGCGCCTTCGGCGCGATCATCGACCAGTTCGTCGCCAGCAAGAACAGCGCCGGCGCTGCCGCCGCCGCGCAGCAGCTGGCCGTGCGCGCCGGCATCAGCAAGTAACCGCCGCCTGGCGGTCAGACCGCCACGCAGACACCTGAAGTCAGTGGATTGTGGGCCGCGGGATCTTCCGCTGCCCGCAGTCCACTTCCCCTGAAAGGAGGCCCACATGAAAGGCCTGAGTAAAGACCGCCTGTGGTCCATTGCCGTCCTGACGCCCAGCATCATCCTGATCGCGGTGTTCGTGTACGGATTCATCGCGCGCAGCGTGTACGTCAGCATGACCGACTGGGGCAACGACCCCGCGCAGGCCCTGGCCCTCAACCCCATCATCCGCTGGGTGGGCTTCACCAACTACCAGGACCTGTTCACCGGCTTCCTCCAGGGGCGCTTCCGGCAGGAACTCGTCAGCACCATCTTCTTCACGCTGTTCTTCATCCTGGGCTGCCTGGGTCTGGGCCTGGGCCTCGCGCTGATCCTGGACCGTAACCCGCGCGGCGAAGGGCTGTGGCGCACCATCTTCCTGTTCCCCATGAGCCTGTCGTTCATCGTGACCGGCACCATCTGGCGCTGGATGCTGCAACCCGAAGGCGGCGTGAACCAGGCGCCCACCCTGTTCGGCGGTCAGAGCGGCACGTTCGCGTGGCTGAGCAGCACCGACGCCATCCTGAAATTCGACTGGAACAAGCTGCCCCTGCTGACCGCCAGCGTCGTCGGCCTGGTGCTGGTCGTCATGGCCGTCCGGGCCGCGCGCAGCGGCGACCGCACCCGCACCCTGGTCGCCGGGGCGTGCGCCGCGCTGCTGTTCCTGTGGGCGCTGTTCATCGGCCCGAACGTCAAGCTGCTGCCCGCCCCGGAACTGCACGGCTTCAACCTCGCCCTCATCGGCATCATCATCGCCGCCGTGTGGCAGATGAGCGGCTACACCATGGCCCTGTACCTCGCGGGCCTGCGCGGCATCCCCGAAGAACTCCGCGAGGCCGCCAAGGTCGACGGCGCCAACGACCTCGGCATGTACCAGCACGTCATCTTCCCGCTGCTGGCGCCCATCACCCTGAGCGCCATGATCGTCCTGGGTCACATCAGCCTGAAGATCTTCGACCTCGTGTACGCCATGGCCGGACCGGACAACATCGCCACCAGCGTCCCGGCACTGAACATGTACCTCACCAGCTTCCGGCAGAACCAGTTCGCGCTGGGCGCCGCGATCGGCACCATCCTGCTGATCCTCGTGGCGTTCGTGATCGTTCCCTACCTCGCCTCCCAGTTCCGCACCGAGGAAGGCCACGCATGACCACCACCGCCCCCGCCAACGCCGCCCCCACCGCCACGCCCCGCCGCCCCCTGAAACCCGGGCGGATCCTGATGTACGCCCTGCTGATCCTGGCCGCGCTGTTCTTCCTCGTGCCGGTGTACCTGCTGCTCGCCACCGCCCTGAAAAGCCCGGATGCGATCAACCTGGCCACCACCTGGCACTGGCCCGCCGCGCTGAACTGGGCCAGCTTCAGCGACGCCTGGGCCAAGATCGGCGGAAACGTCCTGAACAGCCTCTTCCTGGCCGTCACCGCCACCCTGCTCAGCGCCCTGCTGGGTAGCCTGAACGGCTACGCCCTGAGCAAATGGAAGTTCCGCGGCGCGAACACCATGTTCGCCCTGATGCTCTTCGGGATGTTCATCCCGTACCAGGCGATCCTGATCCCCCTGTTCCAGTTCATCAAGAGCCTCGGCCTGTACGGCAGCATCTGGGGTCTGGTCCTGGCGCACGTCGTGTACGGCATTCCCATCACGACCCTGATCTTCCGCAACTTCTACGCCGACGTGCCCGACGCTCTGATCGAGGCCGCCACCATCGACGGCGCCGGCTTCTGGCAGATCTACGGCCGGGTCATCTTCCCGATCAGCATCCCCGGCTTCGTCGTCGTGATCATCTGGCAGTTCACGCAGGTCTGGAACGAATTCCTGTTCGCCGCCACCCTGACCAACACCACCAGCCAGCCCGTCACGTACGCCCTGTCCCAACTCGCGGGCGGACAGGCCGTCAGCTGGAACCTCCCCATGGCCGGCGCGATCCTCGCCGCGCTCCCCACCCTGCTCGTGTACATCCTGCTCGGCCGTTACTTCGTGCGCGGCCTGCTCGCCGGGTCCGTCAAGGGCTGAACACCGGCCCCCCTCGCGCGCCCCGCACTCCGGTGTGGGGCGCGTTCATTTCACCTGCGCCACGTGCCGTCCTTTTCCGTTGCGTCCGATCTTGCCTTCCCGCATCAGCAGGCCCAGCAGGCTGTACGAGAGGTAGTCCTTCGAGCCGCCCCCGTAGTCACTGCGCAGGCCCAGCAGGCTGGCGACCTCGGCGTTCTTCACGCCGCCCGGGTTGGCCTGCGCGAACTCCAGCACGGCGTCCTTGAGCAGCGTCAGGCCGACCTGCGCTTTCTCCGGGGCGCCTGCGGGCACGGTCAGGCCGGGACGCTCCTTGCCGCCCAGGCCCGAGGGCAGCACGGTGTTCGTCAGGAGTCCGCCGCTGGCCTGCGTGCCGAACGCCGCGATCAGTTCCGCCTCCAGCCGCAGCGCCTCGGCCTCGGTCAGGTGCTCCACCAGATAACTCACGAGGACCTGCGCCCCGGCGCCCTCGATCTCGCGGATGCGGTCACCCTTGGGGGTGTGGTCCGGGCGGATCAGGTGATCGTGGGCGCGCGTGCCCGTGCCCTTCCCGATGTAGAAGGGCCGCGCCGGGTGCTGGCGCGGGTCCTTCAGGGCGTACACGTAGTACGGCTTGTCCGGTGTCACCTGGGTTTCCCGATCATCCGCCTCAGCATGCCAGGTCCGTGCCCTGCCCGGGCCGCACCTGTGCCTATCCGCGCATGACGAAGTGTTCGATGATGGCGTGGTGGTCCTCGAAGAACAGTTCGGGGCGGGCCAGGACGTCGCTGAGCGGCATCCAGAGGGCCTCGCTGGCGTCGCTGCCGCCGCTGAGGCGTGGCAGCTGCCCGATGCCGAGGTCGAAGTGGAAGGCGTGCGTGATGGTGCGGCCGCGCAGGCTGCGGTCGGGGTAGTCGAAGACCGCCTGGGCGCGCAGCGCGGCTTTCAGGTCGAGGGCCGTGCCCAGTCCGGTTTCTTCCTGCACTTCGCGGACGCAGCAGTCGAGGAGGGTTTCGTTCTGTTCGAGGAAGCCGCCGGGCATGGCGAGTCGCCCCCGGCCGGGCAGGCCGCCGCGCCGCACGAGCAGGACGTGGCCGCTGCGGGTGATGACGGCGTCGGTCGTGACGAAGATGGGGGGGTAGGGGGCGTCTTTCCAGGCGGCGCGGTAG
Source organism: Deinococcus sedimenti (assembly GCF_014648135.1). NCBI lineage: Bacteria > Thermotogati > Deinococcota > Deinococci > Deinococcales > Deinococcaceae > Deinococcus > Deinococcus sedimenti. The sequence goes on from NZ_BMQN01000005.1 coordinate 202,935, forward strand.
CGGGCGAGGTATTCGTATTCGTCGCGCAGGTCGCGGTAGTCGGGGGTGGTCTGGAAGGTGGTCAGGAAGGCGTGGACGGCGGGGGGGACCATGCCCTGCACGGTGTCGGGGCGGCCTTCGAAGTAGGCGCGGCGGACGTCGGTGGCGCTCAGGGGACTGACGACGTGGGTGGGGATGAATTCCCAGGCGGGGAAGGAGCGAAGGTAGTAGCTGCTTTCGTCCTTGATGTGGCCGATGAGGGCGACGTCGGTGCTGCCGCGCGTGTGGGCGGTGACGCCGGCCTGGACTTCGCTGAGCCACAGGGCCTCGTTGTAGTAGTAGTCGCGGACGTGCACGAACAGCACGCGTGTCCTGGGGATGCCGGCGCCCCGGAGCATGGCGCTGATGAGGTCCTGGCGTTCCTCGGCGGTGAAGGGGTTCTTGATGTTGCGGGCGGCGCGGGCGCTGCCGATGACGACGATGAGTTTCTGGACGCTCTGGAGCGCTTCGAGCATCACGGCGAGGTGCGCGGCGTGTGGGGGTTCGAAGCGGCCGATGTACACGCCGAAGGTGCGGCGGCGGCGCGGGGGCAGAGCAGGGCTGGTCATGCTCCTCACGTTGACATAGATGAACAATGAAAAACATGAGAAATCTGCCGGTGATCCTCTGGATGCCGGTCATGCGCTCACCCCACCGGTCCGTCCGTCGTACTGTGGAGGCATGACCCGCACCCTGCTGGCTGCCACCCTCGTCCTCTCGCTTGCCGCGCCCGCCGTCGCCGGGGGGGCCGCCGCGCCCAGCACGCAGGTGCAGGCCGCCACGCCCGCCGCCGTCATGGCCAGCCTGAAAGCCGCCGGCTACCGGGTCACCATGAACCCCACCAGCCCCGACCGCGACCCCACCATGACCGTCACCGCCGGCGACCGCGAACTGCAGGTGTGGCTCAGCAGCTGCGCGAACGGCGTGTGCGGCCGCGTGACCGCCAGCAGCTCCTGGGACTACAGCGACGCCGAGGAACTCGACACCGAATTCCTGAACGAGTGGAACAGCAACTACTACACCCAGGCGTACCTGTACGAGGGCAGCGTCTACCTCGATAGCACCATGCCCATCCGCGGCGGGTACACCCAGGCCACCCTGAAAGCCTGGATGACCGATTACCTCGACGATGTCAGCGCCTTCGAGGACGAACTGCCCAGCGAGTAACTCCGCACCGGTGACCCCTCCGGACCGCATCAGCGGCCACCGGGGGGGTCTGCCACGCAGGTAAAGGAACTCCCCAGGGCAGCTCAAGAGGCCTCAAGTCCGGCCGGGCCTGCGCGGACGGCGCACGGCTGCACACTGAAGTCCTGATGTCAGACCTCAAACACCTGGGCCAGCAGGCCGCCAGCAGCCTCAAAGGCGGCGTCGAGAGCGCGCAGCAGGCCGCCGCGAACGCCACCCAGCACGCCGCCCCCTGGCTGGAAACCCTGGCCCGCTTCGGGTACGCCAGCAAAGGCGTCGTGTACGGCACCGTCGGCCTGCTGGCCCTGACGGTCGCGCTGGGCCGCGGCGGCGCGACCACCGACACCAAGGGCGCCCTGCTGAGGTTGCAGGACCTGCCCGCCGGATCCCTGCTGATGTGGATCCTGACGCTGGGCCTCATCGGGTACGCCCTGTGGCAACTGATCCGCGCCGCCCTGGACCCCGAAGGACAGGGGCACCAGGCCAAAGGCGTCGTCAAACGCATCGGCTACACCTTCAGCGGCGTGGCGAATCTCGCCCTGGCCTACTTCACCGCGCAACTGGCCATCGCCGGGAACGCCACCCGCTCGCAGAACAGCGAGGACCAGCTGGCGGGCACCATCCTCAATCTCCCCGGCGGGCAACTGTGGCTGGGTCTGGGCGGCGTCATCCTGATCGCCGTGGCCGGCAACCAGCTGTACAGCGCCTACGGCGCGAAATTCATGAAACGCATGCGCTTCACCAACCTCTCCCAGCGCACCTGCACGCTCCTGACCCGCGTCGGCCAGATCGGCATCGCCTCGCGCGGCATCCTGATGATCATCATCGGGATCTTCGCCCTGATCGCCGCCTGGCACCGCAAAGCCAGCGAAACCGTCGGCATCAGCGAGGCCCTCACCTGGCTGCGCACCCAGCCCAGCGGCGCCCTCCTGCTGGGCACCGTGGCGCTCGGCACCCTGCTCTACGGCGTGTGGTGCGTCGTGCAGGCCCGCTACCGCCGCATCCGCATCGAGGGCCACGGCGACGCCAACTGACCCCGCCTGCCTGACCCGCCCCGACCGGCGCCCCCGCAGGCGCGTGCCACAATCGCCCCTATGGCCCCCAACCCCAGCCGTCAGGTGGCGCTGATCGCGCACGACAAGAAGAAACTCGAACTGGCCCTGTTCGCCCTGAACCACCGGGACGTGCTGGGCCGGTTTCACCTGGTCGCCACCGGCACCACCGGCGGCATCCTGGAAAAACAGACCGGCCTGACCGTCGAACGCGTCCTGTCCGGCCCGCTGGGCGGTGACCAGCAGATCGGCGCCCGCCTCGCCGAGGAGCGCGTGCTGGCCGTCTTCTTCTTCCGCGACCCCCTGACCGCCCAGCCGCACGAACCTGACGTGAGCGCCCTGGTGCGCCTGTGCGACGTGCACGACATTCCCCTGGCCACCAACCCCGCCAGCGCCGAGGCGCTGATGCTGTGGCTACGCGAACAGCTGAGCGACTGACCACGAGTTTCAGCTCCACCCCGGGACCACTGGCCCGTCCCGCCGATTCACTTCCAGCTGCCGCTTCAGTTCATCGCCCCGCTCGGTGCAGAGGGACCCCACCGGGCCCTCTGAGGTCTGCTGGAACGCCGCACGCAGGCGCCCCCAGCAGCCACAAGTGGGCGGCCCGCTCCGACCCGGCGGTCAGGTGGCTTATATTGAACTCATGCGCGCCCCCGCGACGCCCTCTCTGACGTCCGGTCTGCTGACCGACGTCGGTCGGCAGCGACAGGGCGGCGTGAACCAGGACGCCGCTCTGGCCCTGGACCTCCCCCAGGGCGGCCTGTACGCCGTCGCGGACGGCATGGGCGGCCACGCCGCCGGGGAACTCGCCGCGAACCTCGCCCTCGACGCCCTCAGCCAGGGCTACCTGGACGGCCGCGGCACCCCGCCCGCCCGGCTCGCGCAGGCCGTGCAGGCCGCGAACCTCGCCGTGCTGCGCCACGCCGTCGGCGAGTACGTCGGCATGGGCACCACCCTGCTTGCCGCCCTGATCGACCGGGGCGCCGTCCTGATCGCGCACGTCGGCGACTCCCGCGCGTACCTGCTGCGCGACCACGCCCTGCACCGCCTGACCGAGGATCACTCCTGGGTGGCCGAACAGGTCCGGCTGGGCCACATGACCGAGGCCGAAGCGCGCGACCATCAGTGGCGCAGCGTCGTCAGCAACGCCCTGGGCGGCGAGGAACGCGTCCGCCTGGAACTGCACGGGCTGCCCACCCAGCCCGGCGACCGCCTGCTGCTGTGCAGCGACGGCCTGAGCAGCGTCGTCACCGACGACGAACTCTGCTCCATCCTCGCCCGGCCGCTGCCACCCGAAGCGACCGCGCGCCTGCTCGTGAACGCCGCGAACGACGGTGGCGGTCCCGACAACATCACCGCGCTGATCGTCGACATCCACCGCGCCGCGCCCGTGCCCACCTACGCCCTGCCCCAGCAGCGCGACGACGGCCCCATGTACATCGACGTGCTGCTCAGCACCCAGCGCGGCAACAGCCTCATGACCTACCTGCTGCTCATGATCGCGTACTTCACGCTGCTGGGCATCATGCTCGTCCCCGAACGGCGCACCCTGCTGGGCATCCTGGGCATCACCCTGCTCCTGACCCTGCTGATCGGCCAGCGGTTCGTGCAGCAGCGCCGCGCGCCCAACCCACTGGGGCACCCCGCCGCCAGCCTCCAGACCGGCAGCCCTGCCACCCGCGATCCCAGCGTCAGTCAACCCCACTGACCAGCCCCGCCCGGTATGCTGCCCGGCATGAAAGACATCATCCAGACCCCCGACGCGCCCGCCGCCATCGGCCCCTACAGCCAGGCCACCGTCTTCGGCAACCTCGTGGTCACCAGCGGCCAGATTCCCCTCACGCCCGACGGCACCCTCGTCGAGGGAGGCATCACCGAACAGACCGAGCAGGTCATCGCGAACCTGAAAGCCGTGCTGGCCGCCGCCGGAACCGACCTCGCGCGGGTCGTGAAGACCACCGTGTTCCTGGCCGACATGAACGAATTCGCCGCCATGAACGCCGTGTACGAGGCGCACTTTCCCGCCCCGTACCCCGCCCGCAGCACCGTGCAGGTCGCCCGCCTGCCCCGCGACGTCCGCGTGGAGATCGAGGTGCTGGCCGAACGCCACTGACCGCCGCTATCCACGGGCTGAGGGGCGAAGCCTCTGCGAGGGTGGTCCTCCGACGCTTCGCTCCCCGTCCCCTGTGGCCCATTCCACGCCCGGCAGCCCGCTGCCACTCTGACCCGCATCCGCTCGGAACGAACGGCTCTGGCAGACCATTCAACGGGAGTTCGGCTTACAGGCCGTACAGCTCCGCGTACTTCCCGCGCAGGTATGCGAGGTACGGCGCGGCGGTCATGCCCTGCCCGGTCGCGCGTTCCACCAGTTCATTCGGCGTGAACGTCCGCCCTGGCGCGTACACGTTCTCGCGCAGCCAGCCGTGCAGCCGCCCGAACTCACCCCGCGCGATGTCCCCGTCCAGGTCCGGGTTCGCCGCCTGGGCCGCCGCGTAGAACTGCGCGCTCAGCACGTTCCCCAGCGTGTACCCCTGGAACACCCCGCCGATCCCGCCGCTGAACCAGTGCACGTCCTGCAACACGCCATCCACGTGACTGGGGGCACGCAATCCCAGGTTCGCCTCGTACGCCGCGTGCCACGCCTCCGCCAGATCGCGCACAGCCAGCGACCCGCCCAGCAGCTGCCGCTCCAGCTCGTAGCGCGTGATCACGTGCAGGTTGTACGTCAGCTCATCGGCGTCCGTACGGATCAGGCTGCGGCGCACCACGTTCACCGCACGGAACATCTCCTCCTCGGATACGTCGGCCAGCTGCTCCGGGAACGCGTCCCGGAACCGCCCGAACTGCCCCGCCCAGAACGCCCGCGAGCGCCCCACCAGGTTCTCCCACAGCCGCGACTGACTCTCGTGCACCCCGGCACTCACCCCGCCACCCAGCGGCGTGTCCAGCAGGTCCTCCGCGACGCCCTGCTCGTACAGCGCGTGCCCCACCTCGTGCAGCGTCGAGTACAGCGCGTCCGTCGGGTCCGCCAGCTGCGCCCGCGTCGTGATCCGCACGTCCCGCGCGCCCAGCCGCGTCATGAACGGATGCGCCGTCAGATCCTGCCGCCCCCGCGCGAAATCGTACCCGTACAGCGCCCCGACCTCCTCCCCGAGGCGCAACTGAGTCGCAATCGGGTACTCACGCGCCAGGAAATCCATCCGGGGGGCCGGGGCCGCCGTCACCGCGTCCACCAGCGGCACCAGCGCCGCGCGCAACTCCGCGAACACCGCGTCCACCTGCCCCGCCGTCATGCCCTCGTCCGACGCGTCCACGAAGAAATCCATCGGGTCCGCGAACTCCGGGAAGAAACCAGCGCGCTGCACACTCAGGTCCAGCGTCCGCTCCAGCAGCGGCACCAACCGCGCCCAGTCGTTCGCGGGCCGCGCCTCCACCCACGCCGCGTACGACTCACCGGCATGCTGCGCCGACGCCCGCACGAACTCCCCCGGCAGACGCGTCGCCCGCTCGAACTCCCGCCGCGCCACCGCCAGCATCCGCGCCTCAGTAGGCCCCAGATCCAGCGCGCCCGCCTGATCCAGCAGCCGCCCATACCCCACGTCCGTCGCCCGCGCGTGCCGCACGCCCGACAGCAGCGCCCGCTGCCGCGCCCGACCCGCCGCACCCCCACGCGGCAGGTACGTACTCTGATCCCATCCCAGCAAGGCCCCGATCCCACCCAGGTCCGAAAGCTCCTGCCAGTGCGCCCGCAACGCTGCCCACGTCTCATGCTGTGTCATGACCCGCAGGGTACCGCGCACCTGCGGCAGATCGCGCGCCGACCGGATGTCAGACTGCCCGCATGCCCACACCCCTGCCGCTGGAGGAACTCGTCACCCTGCCCATCACGATGGGCCTGACCGTCTCGCCGGACGGTGAGCAGGTCGCGTACTACGACAACCGCAGCGGCCGCATGGAACTGTGCACCCTGCACCTGCGCACCTGCGAGCGCCGCCAGCACACCAGCGGGCAGGCCCCCGCCACCCCCCGCAGCGCCCCCGTCTGGAGTGCCGACAGCCGCGCCCTCTTTCTCGCCTGGGATCACGACGGGAACGAACGCACCGCCCTGCACGTCCTCACCCTGGACACCGGCGAGGTGCGCGCCCTGCACCACCAGCCCGGCAGCATGGACTTCCCGGTGCACGCCCACCCGGACGGCACGCGCCTGCTCGTGAACTCCACGCGCGGCGGTCAGATGAACGTCTGGCAGTACGACCTGACCCGCAGCGGCGCGGACGCCTGGACGCCCCTGACCACCCAGCCCAACAGCACCCAGGCCGTCGCGTACAGCCCCGACGGGCGCCAGATCAGCCTGAACACCAACGAAAACCCTGACCTGCGCAACCTCGACGGGTACGTCATGAACGCCAACGGCACGGGGATGCGCCGCGTACTGCACGTTCAGGACGGCACCCGCGAGAGCGTCGGACACTGGCACCCGGACGGCACGCACCTGATCGCCGCCAGCGACGCTGCCGGGCACGGCCGCGCCGGACTGCTCGACCTGACCAGCGGCGAGGTGCAGTGGTTCACGCCCGAAGGCGGACCCGACGACACCCCCGGCCGCATCAGCCCGGACGGCCAGTGGCTGAGCGTCACCCGCAACGCCGACAGCACCCTCACGCCACTGCTGTACAGCCTGGACGCGGCCGCCCCCCGCGCCCTGCATCTGCCGCCCGGCCTGAGCAGCGGCACCCAGTACGCCCTCGGGCATCAGCTGCTCGTGGGGCACAGCACCACCACCACCCGCGCCGACGTCCTGCTGTACGACCTGAAGACCGACACTATCAGTACCCTGATCCCCGCCGAATACGGCACCATGAGCCCCGCGCAGTTCACGCCCGGCGAGTACGTCCACTACCCCAGCCCCAGCGCCCACGACCCGCAGGTGCAGGTCCCCGCCATCCTCTACACGCCCGCCGGTCTCGACCCGGCCGTCCGCCACCCCGCCCTCGTGCACGCGCACGGCGGCCCCACCTGGCAGTTCTTCCGCACCTTCGACGACGAGGTGCAGTACCTCGTCAGCCTCGGCTACACCGTCATCTGCCCCAACGTGCGCGGCAGCACCGGTTACGGCACCCCCTGGCGCGACGCGAACCTGCGCGACTGGGGCGGGCGCGACCTGCAGGACATCGCCGCCGCCGCCGCGTACCTCACCACGCTCCCCCACGTCGAGCCCGCCCGCATCGGCCTGTACGGCGTCAGCTACGGCGGCTACCTCTCCTACCTCGCGCCCGTCAAGCACCCCGACCTGTTCAAAGTCGCCATTCCCATCGTCGGGATCACCGACCTGCACCAGCTGCACGCCGACAACAGCCGCGACATCCCCCAGCTCGCCTACTACTTCCGCACCATGATGGGCCACCCCGACGAGCACGCAGAACTCTGGCGCGACCGCAGCGCCATCAGCCACGCGGCGAAGCTGAAAGCGCACATGCTCATGCTGCACGGCGCGAACGACCCCCGCTGCCCGGTCAACCAGGCCCGGAGCTTCCGCGACGCGTTGAACGCCAGCGGCAAACACGAAGGCCAGGACTACGAGTACGTGGAATTCGACGACCAGGGCCACGGCACCGCCGACCCCGCGGCCCGCATCCGCACCACCCGGCTGATCGCCGATTACCTCGCCCGGCACCTGTAACCACGCCATTCCGCTTGCGCCACCTGGCCGATGCCCGGAACACTGACCTCGCGCACACTGAGCGCATGACCGACCATGCCCTCTCCAGACGCCTCTCGTACCTGCTGCGCCACGCCCCGCACGAAGCCGGACTGACCCTCGCCCCCGGCGGCTGGGTGCCCCTCGCCCCCCTCCTGACGCACCTGAACGTCACCCGCACGCAGGTCGAAGCGGTCGCCCTCGGCAGCGACAAGCAGCGCTTCAGCCTGCGCGGCGAGCACATCCGCGCCAACCAGGGGCACAGCGTGCCCGTCGACCTCCAGCTTACCCCCGCTACCCCACCCACACTGCTCTACCACGGCACGTACCCAGCCGCTCTGGATGCCATCCGCGCTGGGGGACTCCAGCCCATGAATCGCCACCACGTCCACCTCTCTAGCGACCCCGACACCGCCCGGCGCGTCGGCGCGCGGCGCGGCCCACCCGTCATCCTCACCATCCGCGCCGGGCAGATGCACGACGCCGGACACGCGTTCTTCGTCAGCGAGAACGGCGTGTGGCTGGCGGACACGGTGCCGCCCGCGTACATTGACGGTGCATAAAGCCCGAACGTGCAACCCGGTCGTTGACGTGCTGGACGGCAGAAACCGGGCCGCGCGGCAGGGGTTGACGCGGCCTGCATACCGGGGTATCCTTTTACTATCACCGCCGAAGAAGGCGGATTTTTCGTTTTTAGCTTGACCTGCGCTGGGTTGCCCCACCCCCCAGCCCCCTACCCCAGAGGGGCAGGGGGGGCAGTCGCTGCGCTCGGCAAGAGTTTTTACTGAGGCGGCGTGTTTGAGTGCGGCGGTGACGGGTCTTGCTTCGACGCCATCCTGTCGTCACGGTGGAAGGCCCGCGCGCTGCGCGCACGACGGCTGGTGGCAGTCTGCGGTCGGTGCGTGGGTGGGCGTTGCGGGCTACTGATCGACTTGTTTTCCGGTGGCTTCGGCTGGGGCTCGGGTCATCTGCGGGCGCGCGGTTTCCCTCTGCGGGCTACCCTGCCTGTATGGATCTCGCTGCTGCCCGCGCCGCCCTGCAAGCCGCCACCCGCGTTGCCGTGCTGACCGGCGCGGGCGTCAGCGCCGAGAGCGGCATTCCCACCTTCCGCGACGCGCAGACCGGGCACTGGGCACGCTTCAGACCCGAGGACCTCGCCAGTCCGCCCGCGTACCGCCGCGACCCGGAGATGGTCTGGGAGTGGTACGCGGGCCGCTACCGCGACGTGCTCGCCGCGCAGCCGAACGGCGCGCACGACCTGCTCGCGCGACTGGAGGCGCAGAAGGGCGCGGGGTTCTTCCTCGCCACGCAGAACGTGGACGGGCTGCACCACCGCGCGGGCAGCGGCACGCACGGCGGGCGGGTCGTGGAACTGCACGGCAACCTCCTCAGCGGCCGCGACGAGGTGACGGGCCAGACGTTTCCTCTCGCTGCGCCCGCTGAGCTGGTCACGCCGCCCACCTCCCCGCTCGGAAACCGCATGCGGCCCAACGTCGTCTGGTTCGGCGAGTACCTGCCCGAGGACGCCCTGGAAGCCGCTCAGGACGCCTTCGCCGCCGCTGAGGTCGCGCTGGTGATCGGCACGAGCGGGGCCGTGTACCCCGCCGCCGGACTGGCCGCCGAGACCCTGCGGCGCGGCGGGATCGCCATCGAGATCAACCCCACCGACACGGAGATCTCGCACCAGATGACCTATGCCATCCGGGACGTCGCGTCACAGGGCCTCGCCGCGCTGCTCGAATGAAAGTCCACCCGCAGCGCAGCCACGTGAAAGGCCCGGCCAGCACCCCACCCGCCCCGGCGCGCATCTGGGGCCTGCTCGCCAGCGAGGCCGACCGCGTGGTGCTGTTCCGGCGCGGCTCCTCACGCTGGACACGGCTGTACCTGTGGGACACCATCACCGACACCCTGACACCCGGATCGTGGTTCCAGGGGCGGCTGTACGAGTGGATGAGCGACCTCTCGCCCGACGGCGAGCACCTGCTGTACCACGCGCAGAACGAGTCAAAACGGCAGCAGGCGCTGGCAATGGAACGCTACGGCGTCAGAATGTGGGACTGGACGGCTCTGTCGAAACCGCCGCAGGTTCACGCCATCGGACTGTGGAACGCCCCGGACGGCTGGAGCGGCGGCGGCGCGTTCCGGGACTCACGGACGATTCAGGTCAACCACACCTGACGTTCACCCTGTGATCGGTCCAGCCCGAATGAGCCCAGCGTACTTCAGCCCGCCAGTTGGCGGGCGAACTCATGTGGCGTGAGGTTCCCAAGAGAGCTGTGGGGACGGACGACGTTATAGTCCCGCC